>NZ_JBITVD010000017.1:0-102987 GCF_044542805.1 Acidovorax sp. NPDC077693
CTAGCTCGCCGTGGTTGTCTGAACGTAGCGCGCAGCGCGCAGTGAGTTCCACGGCGCACCCCGCAACCGCCCCGACGCAGGTTTGCCCCTTCGCACCGCGAAGGGGTCGCAGACTTGGGGTCGCCTTCTCTTTGGTGACTTTCTCTTGGCGAACCAAGAGAAAGTTACCGCGCCGCCGGGCGCGCACCCCGGCCCCCGCCCTCAACACAGGCACGCCGCCTCATCAGCGAGCTCGCGAGCAGCGCCCAGGTTTCGACAAGCTCAACCCGAACGGACAGTGATGACGGACAACGGCTTCGACAAGCTCAGCCCGAACGGCCTGGGGTGCGACAGACCCAGGTTTCCCCCCACATCAGACCGCGCTGAAATCAGGCTTGCGCTTCTCCATAAACGCAGAAAACGCCTCCCGCGCCGCCGGCTCACGCAGCATGCGCCCAAAGCTCTCACCTTCCTCAGCCATCACCTCCAGTACCTTCGCCGTCTGCCCACCCTTCATCAACCGCTTCGTCTCGATCAACGAAGACAACGGCTTGGCCGCCAACTTGCGCGCCTGCGCCTGCGCCACCCCATTGCACTCGGTGGGCGGCACCACGCGGTTCACCAGCCCCACCTCGAGCGCAGCCTCGGCCATGAAAGGCTCGCCCAACAGCAGCGCTTCAGCCGCACGGTGATACC
The DNA here is from genome assembly GCF_044542805.1 of Acidovorax sp. NPDC077693. Lineage (NCBI taxonomy): Bacteria > Pseudomonadati > Pseudomonadota > Betaproteobacteria > Burkholderiales > Comamonadaceae > Acidovorax > Acidovorax sp. NPDC077693. Next base: position 676 of record NZ_JBITVD010000017.1, read on the forward strand.
CCAGCATCTGCGGCACCAGCAGGCTCGATGCGGCCTCGGGGCACAGGCCCAGGTTGACGAACGGCATGGAGAACGCCGCGTTGTCGCCCGCATAGACCAGGTCGCAATGGAACAGCATCGTCGTGCCGATGCCCACGGCCGGGCCGCAGACGGAGGCGATCACGGGCTTGGGAAAGGACGCGATGCCGCGCAGAAAACGGAACACGGGCGAGTCCTGCGTGGCCGGGGGCTGCTGCAGAAAGTCGCCGATGTCGTTGCCCGCGCTGAAGATCGCCACGTCGCCCTGGAACACCACCACGCGCACGCTGGCGTCGGCCTGGGCGGCGTCCAGCGCGTCCGCCATGGCGGCGTACATGTCGCGCGTGATGGAGTTCTTCTTGTCCACGCGGTTGAAAGTGATGGTGGTCACACCGGCTTCGGTGTGGGCGAGGATGTCGGGGGTCGCAGTGCTCATGGTGCTCTTATTCCTTGTAGTAAACGATCTGGTGGCTGGTGGCCAGCATGGTGCCGGCCTCGTTCCACAGCTGCACGGTCTGGTCGAAGAAGCCGTTGCGAAACTCCTGCCCGCGCGCCTGGCCGAGCAAAAAGCCGGTGCCCGTGGCCTGCAGTTGTTCGGCCGTGGCATGGAAGTACACGGTGATGGACACGGTGCCCGCAGGCACCTGGCGCGCACGGCGCAACCACACGCGGGGGAAGAACACATCGGCCAGCGCGGCCAGTGCGCAGAAGTCGAGGGCGCGCGGGGGCGCATCGCGCATCCACAGCTGCGTCAGGCTGTGGTCGCCGCTGCCGTCCCAGGTGCGCGGGATGAAGCCGGTGATGGGGCGCATCTCATAACGGTTGAGCCATTCCACAGCGCCCGGCGGCGCGACGATGGCCTGGTGGTCGGTGGGCCGGGGCACCTCGGGCATGGGCACGTCGCCCACGCTCCAGGTCTCGCGGCGCACGGCCGTGACGGCGGTGGCCGTGGTGGCGACCACCGGGGCGCCGTCGGCGTCGGGCTGCAGGATGGACAGCGTCCAGTGCTGCGTGGAGCGGTTGGTGCGCACCGGCACGGCCTGCACGGTGAACGCGCCGGCCGTCAAGGCCCCTGCGTAGTTGACGGTGAGCGACAGCGGATCACCCAGGCGCTGGGGGTGCTGCAGGATGGCCTGCAGCAGCGTGGCCGCGGTGATCCCGCCGAACGGGCCCACCATGTTCCAGTAGCCCGGGTGCGTCGTGCCTTCGTACTGGCCGGCAGCGATCGCCGCCGCGGCAGATTCGGATGCCGACGAAGACGATGACGAAGGCGAAGGGGAAGACGACACAGGCTGGGGCGGCGCATCGGCTGCGCGCCGCAGCTGCAGCGCTTCGTCCAGCGGGTGCGGTAGGGATGTGGATGCGGAAGTCATGCTGCGAGTGTGCCGCCAAATGAAGACTCAGATCGTCGTGCCGGCGACTGCCGCAGCAGCAGCTGCGGCCTCTCCGCCCAAAGGCCCGCCCGCCGCCCCACCCAGTGCCGAGAATGCAGCGGCAGCGCGCGGCCACAGGCTCTGGCGGAACTGGTCGCGGAAGAACCCGAAGTGCCCGATGCGCCGCACCTGCACATCGGAGGGCGTAATGCTCTCCACGCGGCGCTCGGTGTTGGCGTACAGGTTGACGAGGTTGTGCGTGCCGCGCAGCGTCATCAGCTCGTCGTCGGCCATCGACAGGGCCAGCACCGGAAAGCGCACCGCGCCATAGCTTTGCGCCACCGCGGGCCCTTCGGCGCCCACGCTGTAGGCCGGGTGCAGGCACCAGCGCCGCCACTGCAGGATCACGCCCGCTGGCAGGTCGCCCACCTTCTTGAGCGTGCGCCCCGGAAAGTACCCGCACAGCCGCGTGGCCAGGGGCACCAGCACCCACCAGAAATATGGAACGATGCGCTTGAGCTGCGGTGCGTTGTCGCGCCAGTAGCCGCTGCCCGCAGCCACGCTGAGCAGGCCCGCCACCTGCTCGGGCTTCTGGAGCAGCCCCGGCAACTGCGCGCCCAGGCTGTGGCCCAGCAGGTACAACGGCTGCGCGGGCAGCGCAGCCTTGGCCGCAGAGATCACGGCCTCGTAGTCCTGCGCCCAATCGAACAGGTCGGCCTTCACATCGCGCATGGCGCCCTGCAGCGAATCGCCATGCCCCCGATAGTCGAACGTGGTGACCCGAAACCCCTGCTGCGACAACCACAGCGCAAAGCCTTCATAGAACGACTGCCGCACCCCCATCGCCCCACCGATCACGACGCTGGCGCGCGGCGGTGCGCCCTCGGGCTCATAGACGCGCAGTGCCAGCGGCACGGCACCTTGGCTGGCCTGCAAGGTTTGCTTGTTGATCATGTCTGTCTCCTTGTTTCGAAACCGATCTGCGCCGGCTTGAAGAAAAGAAACTATCGCTGAGGGCTGGGCACTGGCTTCGACAGGCTCGGCCCGAACGGGTGGGGGTCCGGTGCCCAGGCTTCGACAAGCTCAGCCCGAACGGGTGGGACTCGTGGACTGGCTTCGACAGGCTCAGCCCGAACGGGCGGGGGCGGGTCAGGTTCTCGGTCACGGTCCCGGTCGAGGTCGAGATGAGACCATCCAAAATCTTCCTGCCCCGTGCCCCTTGACTTCCCACCCCGCCCTCCAGGGCGTAGCGAGCGGGATCAGCTGCTAGGCGGACGGAGCACAGGAACCGGAACGTACTTGAAGTACGTGAGGATTCCGAGCACCGCCCAACGACGCAGATGACCCGCGCAGTAGCCAACCCCCTACAACGCCTCGATGATGCCGGCGGCGCCTTGTCCTGTCCCTACGCACATGGTGACCATGCCGTACTTCAGCTTGTGCCTGCGCAGCGCATGCACCACCGTCGCCGCGCGGATCGCGCCCGTGGCGCCCAGAGGGTGGCCCAGCGCAATCGCGCCGCCCATCGGGTTCACGCGGCTCGGGTCCAGCCCCAGCGTGTTGATCACCGCGAGCGACTGCGCCGCAAAGGCTTCGTTCAGTTCGAACCAGCCGATGTCTTCATGCTTCAAGCCCGCATACCGCAGCGCCGCAGGAATCGCCTCGATGGGGCCGATGCCCATGATTTCGGGCGGCACGCCGCGGGCGGCGTAGCTCACGAAGCGGGCCAGGGGCGTGAGGCCGAATTGCTTGACCGCCTTTTCGCTGGCCACGATGAGCGCACCGGCGCCGTCGCTGGTCTGCGAGCTGTTGCCTGCCGTGACGCTGCCGCGTGCGGCGAACACGGGCCTGAGCTTGGCCAGTCCTTCGAGGGAGGTGTCGGGGCGCGGGCCTTCGTCCAGGCTCACGGTGCGGCGCTTTTCCACCACTTCGCCAGTGGCCAGGTTGGGCGAACGCTCCACGACCTCGAAGGGCGTGATTTCGTCGGTGAACTCACCGGCCTTTTGCGCCTTGATGGCGCGCAGGTGGGATTCGAGCGCGAAGGCATCCTGTGCCTCGCGGCTGATCTTCCACTGCTGCGCGACCTTCTCGGCCGTGAGGCCCATGCCGTAGGCGATGCCCACGTTCTCGTCGCGCGCAAAGATCTCGGCGTTGAACGATGGCTTGTTGCCGCCCATGGGCACGAGGCTCATGGACTCGGCGCCGCCGGCGATCAGCACGTCGGCCTCGCCCACGCGGATGCGGTCGGCGGCCATCTGCAGCGCGGTGATGCCCGATGCGCAAAAACGGTTCACGGTCACGCCGCCCACGGGGTGGTCGAACGCCAGGCCCACGGCGATGCGGGCCATGTTCATGCCCTGCTCGCCTTCGGGAAAGGAGCAGCCGATGATGGCGTCCTCGATCGCCTTGGGGTCCAGCGTGGGGACCTGGGTCATCGCGCTCTTGATGGCGGCGACCAGCAGGTCATCGGGGCGGGTGTTCTTGAAATAGCCGCGGCCCGAGCGCCCGATGGGGGTGCGCGTGGCAGCGACGATGTAGGCGTCCTGGACTTGTTTTTGAGCCATGGTGTTGAAACTCCTTCAATGCTTGGCGGGGCGGCTGGAAGGAATCCAGGCCCACGTAAATACACATTCGACCGGCTCCACGCCGGCGTCGTCGGTCACGGTGACCGCGACCTGCACCTCGCCCTTGTCGCTGGCCTGCATGGCGGCGCGCTGCTCGGCGGTCAGCGTGGCCACGGCTTTGAGGCCGCCCGTGGCGCGCTTCTTGAACGCCATGGACAGCTCCTTGGCCAGCGGGATGCAGTCGTCGCGCACGTTCATGCCGACCACCATGCCCGTGGCCGTCTCGGCCAGCAGGTTCATGGCCGAGGCGTGCACGCCGCCGATGTGGTTCTGCACGCGGTGCTCATTGGCAAGGCGCACTTCCACACGCTCGGGCGTGAGCGACACGAACTTCACCCCGGCCGTGCCGGTGAAGGGCACGGCCCGGCGCAGGATGATGTTCTGCACGAAGCCGCGCATGAAGGCGGGTGCCTCGTCCAGGCGCATCAGCGAGCGCTGGAGTTTGTTGGGGGCGTGGTCCGTCATGGTGATGGCGGTCAGTTGCGAACAGGCTTGCCTGTCGAGAGCATGCCCAGGATGCGCTCGTGCGTCTTGGGCTGGGCGATCAGGTGGCAGAACGCCTTGCGCTCCAGCGTGAGCAAGTATTCCTCGCTCACCAGGGCACCGGCATCCACGTCGCCGCCACAGACCACCTCGGCGATCATGGTGCTGACCTTGAAGTCGTAGGCGCTGATGAAGCCGCCGTCGCGCATGTTCACGAGCTGCGCCTTGATGGTGGCCAGGCCGCTGCGGCCCGCCACGGGGAACAGGCGCTTGTGCGGGGCGCGCCAGCCGCTGGCGGCCATGGACTTGGCTTCGTTGACGGCCACGAACAGCAGTTCGTCCTTGTGCGGGACGATGATGTCGGACTCCAGCAGGTAGCCGAGCTTGCGCGATTCGAGCGCGCTGGTGCCCACCTTGGCCATCGCGGCGGCGGTGAAGCCTTCGGTCAGGAAGGGCAGGATGTCCTTGCCGGTAGAGGCCGCCATGTTCTCGGCGGCGCGGCGCGCGATGTAGGTCAGGCCGCCCGCGCCGGGCACCAGGCCCACGCCGACTTCCACCAGGCCGATATAGCTTTCCATGTGGGCCACGCGCTTGGCGGAGTACACAGCCAGCTCGCAGCCGCCACCCAGCGCCATGCCGTGGATGGCAGCGACGACGGGCACCTGCGCGTAGCGGATGCGCAGCATCAGGTTCTGCAGTTCCTGCTCGATGCTTTCGACCGCATCGGCACCGCCGACCATGAAGGCGGGCATGGTGGCTTCCAGGTCCGCGCCCACGCTGAACGGGGCGTCGCCGGACCAGATGACCATGCCTTGGTATTCGGCCTCGGCCAGCTCCACGGCTTCGGTCAGGGCTTCCATCACTTCGGGGCTGATGGCGTGCATCTTGTTCTTGATGCTGGCGATCAGTATCTGGCCGTCGAGCGTCCAGGTGCGCAGGGCTTTCGATTCGGCAATGGTCGTGCCGGCGGTGCGCCAGTCGGGCAGGTTGGTCTCGCCCAGCAGCGTCTCGGGGAAGATCTGGCGCTCGTACACGGGCAGCTGGCGGCGGGGCACGAACTTGCTTTGCGATGCGCTCCACGAGCCTTGCGCGGTGTGCACGCCACCGGCTTCGGCCACGGGGCCCTTGAAGACCCACTCGGGCAGCGGCGCCTTGGACAGCGCCTTGCCGGCGTCGATGTCTTCCTGGATCATCTTCGCCACCTCGAGCCAGCCGGCCTCTTGCCAGAGCTCGAAGGGGCCCTGCTTCATGCCGAAGCCCCAGCGCATGGCCTGGTCCACGTCGCGTGCGTTGTCGGCAATGGTGCCCAGGTGCACGGCGGCGTAGTGAAAGCCGTTGCGCAGGATGGCCCACAGGAACTGGCCGGGTGCGCCTTCTGCGTTGCGCAAGAGCTTCAGGCGCTCGGCCGCCGGCTTCTTGAGCATGCGGCTGTACACCTCGTCGGCCTTCTGGCCGCCGGGCACGTACTCTTCGGCTTCCAGATCGAAGCGCATCACGTCGCGGCCGACCTTCTTGTAGAAACCGGCCTTGGCCTTCTGGCCGAGGTGGCCCAGTTCCATCAGCTTCTTGAGCACGGCGGGCGTGCCAAAGCTTTCGTAGAACGGATCGGTCTCGATGCTCAGGTTGTCCTGCAGCGTCTTGATCACGTGGGCCATGGTATCGAGGCCCACCACGTCGGCGGTGCGGAAGGTGCCGCTCGATGCGCGGCCGAGCTTCTTGCCCGTGAGGTCGTCCACCACGTCGAAAGTCAGGCCGAAGTTCTCGACCTCTTTCATGGTGGCCAGCATGCCGGCGATGCCCACGCGGTTGGCCACGAAGTTGGGGGTGTCGTGCGCGCGCACCACGCCCTTGCCCAGGCCGCTGGTGACAAAGGCTTCGAGCTGGTCGAGGACTTCGGGCTGGGTGGTGGGGGTGTTGATCAGCTCCACCAGCGTCATGTAGCGCGGGGGGTTGAAGAAGTGGATGCCGCAAAAGCGCGGCTTGATGCTCTCGGGCAGCACTTCAGACAGCTTGGTGATCGACAGGCCGAGGTGTTGGACGCCAGGATGGCGTGCTTGGCCACGTGGGGCGCGATCTTGGTGTACAGGTCGAGCTTCCAGTCCATGCGCTCGGCAATCGCCTCGATCACGAGGTCGCATTCCTTGAGCAGGTGCAGGTGCTCTTCGTAGTTGGCCTGCTGGATCAGCGCCGCGTCGTCGGCCACGCCCAGGGGCGCTGGCTTGAGCTTCTTGAGGCCTTCGACGGCCTTGGTGACGATGCCGTTCTTCGGGCCTTCCTTGGCGGGCAGGTCGAACAGCACCACCGGCACCTTGACGTTGACCAGGTGCGCAGCGATCTGCGCGCCCATCACGCCTGCGCCGAGCACGGCGACTTTTTTCACTTGGAATCTGGACATGGTTTGTGTCATTTCAAAACCGTTCGGGCTGAGCCTGTCGAAGCCTTGGCGGGGAGGTGGCCACCAGGCCCTGGGGCCAAGCTCAGGGCGAACGGAGTGTTGATAGGGGTTGGCGCTTACTGGACCCGGATCCAGGTCTGCGAGCGGCCGAAGGGGCCGATGGAGCCGCGCACTTCGAGCTTCTTGCCGCCCTCGATGGGCGTCATGCGCAGGGTGTAGTTGCGGCCGTTCTCGGGGTCGAGGATCTTGCCGCCCTCCCACACTTCCTTGCCGTCGGCCTTCTTGGCGCCGCGGATGATCTCGAGCCCCAGGATGGGCTTGCCCTTGCGGTCGTCCGAGCATTCGTCGCAGACGTCGTCAGGCTTGGCGTCCTTGGTGAGGCGCTTTTCCAGCGCCCCGTTCAGCACGCCGCCGCCGATGTCGCGGATGCGGATCTCGGCCTTGGCTTCACCGGTCTTGTCGTCGATGTTGCGCCACAGGCCTTCGGGCGTCATCTGCGCCCAGGCCGGCAAGGCACCCGCTACCAAAATAATAGCTGCTACCGCTTTATACATAAGCGCTCCGTGGCAAAAAGGCTGAAGATCCGCAGGGAACGGTGTGGTGACTGGGGAGATCAGGCCAGGGCCAGGTCCGTGTCCATCAGCACCTTGCTGCCAGCGCGGGCGGTGCGCATCAGCGTCGCGGTCTCGGGGAAGAGCTTGGCGAAGTAGAAGCGGGCCGTCTGCAGCTTGGCGCCGTAGAAGGGGTCGGTGTTGCCGGCGGCGATCTCGCGCAGCGCGACCTGGGCCATGCGGGCGAACAGGTAACCGAACACCAGGTGGCCGGCCACGCGCAGGTAGTCCACGGCGGCGGCGCCCACTTCGTCGGGGTTCTGCATGCCCTTGAAGCCGATCTCGGTGGTGAACTTGGTCATCTGGTCGCCCAGCATGGCCACGGGGTTGATGAACTCGGCCATCTTCTCGTTCACGCCTTCTTCTTCCACCAACTTGCCGATCAGCTTGCCCAGCTTCTTGAGCGTGGCGCCGTTGTTGCCCAGGATCTTGCGGCCCAGCAGGTCCAGCGACTGGATGGTGTTGGTGCCTTCATAGATCATGTTGATGCGGTTGTCGCGCACGTACTGCTCCATGCCCCATTCCTTGATGAAGCCGTGGCCGCCGAAGACCTGCATGCACGCGTTGGTGCTGATGTGGCCGTTGTCGGTGATGAAGGCCTTCACGATGGGGGTGAGCAGCGCCACCATCTCTTCGGATTCGGCACGCACCTTTTCATCGGGGTGGCTGTGCACCTTGTCCAGCAGCAGCGTGCAGAAGATCTGCAGCGCGCGGCCGCCTTCGGCGTAGGCCTTGGCGGTGAGCAGCATCTTGCGCACGTCGGGGTGCACGATGATGGGGTCGGCGTCCTTGTCCTTGGCCTTCACGCCCGAAAGGCTGCGCATCTGGATGCGGTCCTTGGCGTAGGCCAGCGCGTTCTGGTAGGCCACTTCGGTCAGGCCCAGCGACTGGTTGCCCACGCCCAGGCGGGCGGCGTTCATCATCACGAACATGGCAGCGAGGCCCTTGTTGGGCTGGCCCACCATGGTGCCGATGGCGCCGTCGATGGCGATCTGCGCGGTGGCGTTGCCGTGGATGCCCATCTTGTGCTCCAGGCCCGTGCAGTAGATGGGGTTGCGGTCGCCCAGCGAGCCGTCGGCATTGATGTTGAACTTGGGCACGACGAACAGGCTGATGCCCTTGCTGCCCTTGGGCGCATCGGGCAGGCGGGCCAGCACCAGGTGCACGATGTTGGCGGTCATGTCGTGTTCGCCGGCGCTGATGAAGATCTTGTTGCCGGTGATCTTGTAGGTGCCGTCGGCCTGGGGCTCGGCCTTGGTGCGCAACAGGCCCAGGTCGGTGCCGCAATGGGGTTCGGTCAGGCACATGGTGCCGGTCCACTCGCCGCTGGTCAGCTTGGGCAGGTACAGGGCCTTTTGCTCTTCGGTGCCGTGGGCGTGCAGGGCTTCGTACGCACCGTGCGACAGGCCGGGGTACATGGTCCAGGCCTGGTTGGCCGAGTTCATCATTTCGTACAGGCACTGGTTCAGCACGAAGGGCAGGCCCTGGCCGCCATAGGCGGGGTCGCACGACAGCGCCGCCCAGCCGCCTTCGACGTACTTGGCGTAGGCGTCCTTGAAGCCCGACGGGGGCTTGACCTCGTGCGTGGCCTTGTCGAGCACGCAGCCTTCGGTGTCGCCGCTGATGTTGAGCGGGAAGGTCACTTCGGCGGCGAACTTGCCGGCTTCTTCGATCACGGCGTTGATGGTGTCCACATCCACCTCGGCATGGGGTGGCATTGCCTTGAATTCATCACTGACCTTGAGCACTTCGTGCATGACGAATTGCATGTCGCGCAGTGGCGGCGTGTAGATAGGCATGGGGTTTACTCCTTGGATGTGGTGGTTTGGTTGGAAACTTTGCGGCGCTTGGCGGCGGCAGGGGTGGCTGCAGGCGCGGCGGCGGCCGGCGAAGGGGACGGGGCGCTGCTGTAGCGCGCCAGGATGTTGTGAAAGCCCTGCACCGCCCGGCCCATGGAGCCGGGGGTCTGCAGGAAGCGCGCTTCGTAGTGCAGCGCGAGGATGAGGCCGTGGATCTCGAACAGCATCTGCTCGGCATCGGTATCCACGCGCAATTCGCCCAGGCCCTTGCACTGCTCGATGGCGCGGCGCATGGCGGCGTGCCAGGTCAGCACCGAGCTGGCCAGCGCGTCGCGCACGGGGCCGGTGCGGTCGTCGAACTCGACCGCGCCGCTGATGTAGATGCAGCCCGAGTCGATTTCGATGGAGGTGCGCTTCATCCAGTTGTCGAACAGGGCCGACAGGCGCGCCACGCCGCGCTCGGCGGACATGGCGGGGTAGAACACTTCCTGCTCGAAGCGGGTGTGGTATTCGCGGATCACCGAGATCTGCAGCTCTTCGCGTGAGCCAAAATGGGCGAACACGCCGGACTTGCTCATGCCCGTGACGTCGGCCAGGGCCCCGATGGACAGGCCCTCCAGCCCGATGTGCGTGGCCAGGCCCAGCGCCGCCTCGACGATGGCCGCCTTGGTTTGCTGGCCCTTTTGCAGGGCACGGCCGGTGCTGCTGCGGGCACGCGGGCTGCGGGTGGCCTGGCTGGATTCGGAGGTGGCGGGCATGCTGGCAAATAAAAACGAACGTTCGTTCTATTCTGCAGCAATTTCAGGGCACCGCCAAAACCCCTGGAAAAAATAGGGAGGGGTACCCAAACGGGCGTTGCAGGGGCGCCACCCGCAAGGCGGGGGCGCGCTGCCCTGCTCTTCTGCTCTGGACCATCGAGCCTTCTGACAGATCCTGTCGTTGGCTCAACCGCTTGGCTGCCCATGCCCTCGTGCTGGCATCGCCGCCGGCAGCGCCCGCCGCTTCGCCCTGACAGCCGGGTAGCCGGGTAGCCGGGTAGCCGGGTAGCCGGGCCCGCCTTACAGGATGAGCGCCAGGCTGGCTTCCAGGTGCTCCGACGGCAGGCGCTTGAAGCCCGAGCGCGCGTAGCGCTGCAGGCGCCCCACGGCAAAGGCGGTGAGCACGCTGGCGGCCACCTGCGCATCCACCGTGGGCGTGGACGACCCTGCAGTCGTGGGCCGCAGGCACTGGCGCAGGGTGGATTCGATGCGGTCGAAGAACTGGTTCATGCGCTGCTGCAGGCGCTCGTGCTCGAACACCAGGGCGTCGCCCACCATCACGCGCACCATGCCAGGGTTGCGCTCGCCGAACTGCAGCAGCAGGCCCACGATGCGCGCCGCCTGGCGTGCGCCGACTTCGGGCGACTGCTCGGGGTCGGGCACCTCGCGGCCGGTGATCTGCGTCACCAGGGTGAACACGGTCTGCTCGATGAAGTCGATGAGCCCCTCGAACATCTGCGCCTTGCTGGCGAAGTGGCGGTACAGCGCGGCCTCGCTCACCGACAGGCGGGCGGCCAGGGCGGCAGTGGTGATGCGCTCCGCGCCCGGCTGCTCCAGCATGGCGGCCAGCGCCTGCAGGATCTGCACGCGGCGCTCGCCCGGCTTGGGGCGCTTGCGCGCCGCGGGGGCAGCCTCCGCGTCGTCGGTGGAGACTGGCTCGGGCAGGGGCGAGAGTTCGGACATGCGGGGCAGGCGCTCAGGTAGGGCCCTGCGTCACCAGCCGCCATGCCGTGGGCATCGCGGGTGGGCAGCAGGACAGGGATCCACAGGGCTTGTGCAAGCGTCGGGGCAGTGGTGCCGCCCCACATGGCGCCAGCGAGGGCCGGCGCCATGTTTGCACAAGTCAATCTTGTATGTAAATGATTCTCGCACAGGGCTTTGCACCCCGGACTGCCTGCCGTGGCTACAGCGGGAACACCACCGTGACGAGCAGTCCGTGGCCTTGCGCACCCGTGCCCAGCGTGAGGGAGGCGCGGTGTACGCGGGCGATCTCGTCCGCGATGGCCAGCCCCAGGCCCGTGCCCTCCCCCACCGTGCCGGGCACGCGGTAAAAGCGCTGCATGACGCGGGCACGCTCGGCCTCGGGCACGCCGGGGCCGTCGTCCTCGACCTCCAGGAACACGCGGGGCGGCCCGGTGCGCCCCTGGCGCATGCCGCAGCGGATGGTCGCGATGCCGCCCGCGGGCGTGTACTTGATGGCGTTGTCCACCAGGTTGGACAAGAGCTCGCGCAGCAGCCAGCCGTGGCCGGTGACGTGCACCGGCTGCACCTCCAGGCCCAGGTCCAGGCCCTTGCCCGTGGCGGGGTCGAGAAAGGTTTCGAGCAGGGTTTCGCACAGGTCTTTCAGGTCCACCCGCTGCGTCTGCTGGGCGTCCAGGCTGCGCGCATCGGCCCGCGACAGGGCGAGCAGCTGGTGCGCCAACTGCGAGGTGCGGCGCGTGGCGTTGCGCAGCTTCTCGATCTGGTCTACTCCTAAAACAATAGCGCCTTGCGCCCGCCCATCGTGCGGTAGCGCCGTTTTTCCATCCAAATCCGGCAGCGAGACGCGCGGCGGCGCTGCCGCCTTGGCCATCATGGCCCAGGCCTCCACCTGGGCCTGCAGGCCGGCCAGGGGCGTGCGCAGCTGGTGCGCCGCGTCGGCCACGAAGCGGCGCTGCCCTTCGGCCTGGGCGTTGACCAGCGCGAACAGCCGGTTGAGCGAGTGCACGAGCGGGCGCACTTCGGCCGGGGACGCGGCTTCGTCGATGGGGCTCAGGTCGCGGGGGGAGCGGTCCTCCACCGCTTCGGCCAGGTCCACCAGCGGCTTGAAGGCGCGGCCCACGGCCCAGTGGATGGCCAGCGCCGCCGCGGCCACCAGCACCAGGTTGGGCAGCAGGACGCGCAGCAGCAATTGCTGGGCCCACTGCTGGCGTGGGTCGGAGCCGTCGGCCAGGGCCACCACCAGCTCGCCCGCGCCGGTGCGCCCGCGCTGCACGGCCACGCGGTAGGTCACGCCGCCGAATTCCACGCTGTGGAACTCGGGCGCCTGCGTGGTGGGCACGGCGCTGTGCACCCAGTCGTCGCCCAGCAAAAGCTTGCCCGACGGATCGCGCACGCTGTAGCCCGAGAAGCCGGCGTTCTGGCGCAGGAAGTCCTCTACCGGCGGCGCGAGCAGCAGCAGGGGCGGTTCGTTGTCGCGGATGGCCGGGGCCAGCACCGAGTCGGACAGCGCGGGCAGCAGGCGCAGCAGGCGCTGGTCGTGCCGGTTGGCGGCATCGTCGGCCGAGCGGTAGTCCAGCCACACGCCGGCCATGGCCAGCAGGCACAGCGGCAGCACCAGCAGCAGCAGCAGCCGGTTGCGCAGGTCCGAGGTCATGGCGCGCAGGCCGGGCCGCTGCGAAGGGGTGGACCGGGGTGGTGTCGGCGTCATGGCGGGAGCAGACGGCAGATGGACGGGCTGGCAGGCTGGCCGATGGACGGACTGGCCGTGGGTCTGGTGGGCCGATGGGGGCCGGTCAGGCCGCCTGCAGCTCCAGCCGGTAGCCGAACCCGCGGATCGAGCGCAGCGCCACGCCGTGCGGCTCCAGCTTGCCGCGCAGGCGGGAGACGTAGACCTCCACCGCGTTGGGCGTGATCTCCTTGTCCCAGCCGGTCAATGCCTGCAGCAGCTTGTCCTTGCTGGCGGGCTTGGGGGCGTTGATGAGCAGGTATTCGAGCACGGTCCACTCGCGGGGGCCGAGCTCGATGACCAGATCGCCATCGCCCGCGCGCACCGTGGCGCGGCGGCCCGCGGTGTCGAGCTCGAGCGGGCCGAAGCTGAGCACCGCCGTGGTGGCGGCCTGCGAGCGGCGCAGCAGGGCCCGCAGGCGGGCCAGCAGCTCGGGCAGCTCGAAGGGCTTGACCATGTAGTCGTCGGCCCCCAGGTCCAGGCCCTGGACGCGGTCGTGCAGGGCATCACGCGCGGTGAGGATCAGCACCGGCATCGACGGGCTGGCCATGTCGGGGCGGCGCAGGCGGCGGGTGAGTTCCAGGCCGTCCATGGCGGGCAGGCCGATGTCGATGATGGCTGCGTCGAACGATTCGGTGCGCAGCACTTCTTCAGCGCGCTCGCCACTGCCCACCCAGTCCACCGCGTAGCCTGCGTCCGACAGGCCCAGCTTGATGCCGCTGGCGACCATGACGTCGTCCTCGACGAGCAGCAGCCTCACGCCTGCGCTCCCTGGTGGCCCACCGGAAGATGACCGCCGCCCGGCATCATCATGGCCTCAGTGCGAGCGGATCATCGTGCCGTAGGCCTGATCCGTGAGGATCTCCAGCAGCATGGCATGGGGGACCCGGCCGTCGATGATGTGCACGGCGTGCACGCCGGCCTTGGCGGCATCGAGCGCGCCGGCGATCTTGGGCAGCATGCCGCCCGAGATGGTGCCGTCCGCGAACAGCGCGTCGATCTCGCGCGCCGTGAGGTCGGTCAGCAGGTTGCCCTGCTTGTCCAGCACGCCGGGCGTATTGGTCAGGAGCATGAGCTTTTCAGCCTGCAGCACGGTGGCGAGCTTGCTGGCCACCACGTCGGCGTTGATGTTGTAGCTCTCGTTGTTCTCGCCGAAGCCGATGGGGCTGATGACGGGAATGAACGCGTCGTCCTGCAGCGCCTTGACCACGCTGGGGTCGATGGAGACGATGTCCCCCACCTGGCCCACGTCGTGCTCGATGGCCGGGTTCTTGTTGTCCACCATCTTGAGTTTTTGCGCGCGGATCATGCCGCCGTCGCGCCCGGTCAGGCCCACGGCCTTGCCGCCGGCCTGGTTGATCAGGCCCACGATGTCCTGCTGCACCTCGCCGGCCAGCACCCACTCGACCACTTCCATGGTCTCGGCATCGGTCACGCGCATGCCCTGGATGAACTCGCCCTTTTTGCCCAGGCGGTTCAGGGCCGTCTCGATCTGCGGGCCGCCGCCGTGCACGACCACGGGGTTCATGCCCACGAGCTTGAGCAGCACCACGTCTTCGGCGAAGTCCGCCTGCAGGGCCGGGTCGGTCATGGCGTTGCCGCCGTACTTGATGACCATGGTCTTGCCATGGAACTTGCGGATGTAAGGCAGCGCCTGGGCCAGGATTTCAGCCTTGTCGCGTGGAGCAATCGAAAGAAGGTCGGTCATGGAGGCGTGCCATCCGCAAGAAGAAAATGTGAAGCGCAAATTGTGCCGCATTCGCGGCGCGGCCCGCTACCGCAGTGCGTGCACCGGTCTCAGTGCCGCAGCCAGTGCGGCACCTTGAAGCGCACGATGGCCATGTAGGCCATCACATAGCTGATCACGAACAGGCCGCAAAACGCCATGAGCAGCGGTGTATTGCTCCAGAACAGCACGGCCGGCACCACGGTCAGCAGGGTGAAGCCCCACAGGTAGGGCGAGGTGCGGTTGTTGCGCATGAGCATGCGGCGGGACTCGTCGTCATGGAACACGCCGCGCACGATGCGCCGGTAAATGAGTTGGTGAAAGTGCAGTGCGTCGGCCACCCCGGGCGACACGCCCCGCACCGCCTTGCGGTAGATGGAAAACACCGTCTCCCACACCGGATAGATCAGCAGCAGCATGGGGAACCAGGGCGACACATCGGTATTGCGCTGCACCAGCGAGATGCTGGCCAGCGCGATCACCACGCCCCACACGTACGCCCCGCCGTCCCCGGCGAACACCATGCCGCGCGGGTAGTTCCACACCAGGAACCCGCCCGTGGCGGCCGCGGTGGACACCAGCAGCGCCGCCAGGGCGCGGTCGCCCACCTGCAAGGCGACGTGCGCCAGCGCCAGGCACACGATGAGCGCCACCATGCCCGCCAGGCCGTTGTAGCCGTCGATGATGTTGAACGCGTGGGGCAGGCCTGCGACGGCGAGCACCACGATGCACCAGCCGATCCAGGGAGCCATGGCCATCCAGCCATCGAGCCACGGCCAGCCCACGCTGGGCAGGGTCAAATCCAGCAGAAAGATGGCCAGCACGCCGGATGCGCCGGTCAGGGCCAGCCTGTAGCGCACCGACAGCCGCTGGGTCATGTCTTCGGCAATGCCGCCCAGCGCAGCCGGCAGCAGTGTCAACAGCCAGGCGCCGACCCAGCTGCCCAGCCGCAGCGAGCCAGGGTCGCCCCAGCCCAGCGACTGCCACACGCCCAGTCCCCAGCTGACGACCATTCCGATCAGCAGCGCAGCGCCGCCGATGCGGGGCACGTCACCCAGATGAAACCGCTGCGGCATGCCCTCGCCATAGACGAGCGCGTGCTCATTCCCCCATCGAACGATGAGCCCTGCAGCCAGCGCCGCCACCAGAAAACCGACTACAGACAACCAAATCATGGGGTGCCGATGGTACCTTTGATACCTGGGGCCCCAGTTAGCAACTGTTGCGCCTGCCGATACACGGGCGACATCCACAGCCGAAACAGGCTGCGAACATGCCAGGCCAGGTGGTCGAGCCGGCGGCCGCTGGCCCGCTGGCCCGCATGCACGATCTCCACCGGCGCCTTGATCAGCGCCCCCCCGGCCAGCCGCAGCCTGAGGCAAAAATCCACGTCTTCGCAGTACATGAAGTAGCGCTCGTCGAAGCCGGCCAGCTCACGCCAGACAGATGTCGGCAGCAGAAGACATGCCGCGTTGACCCAATCGACGCGCTGCTCCGTGCGGCCCAGCAAACGCCGGCGCAACAGCGCCCAGGGGGACGGTAGTTCGCGCTCGCTATCCTGCACACGGCCGCTCTCGTTGACCTGGATGGGGTACGCGCAGCCTGCCGCGTGCCCGGCCAGCGCATTGACCAGGGGCACAAACGGATCATCGCCCAGCACCACATCGGGGTTGAGCACGCACACGAAGGCTTCCTGCGCCGATGCCAGCGCCTGGTTGTGGTTGGCACCGAACCCGATGGGCACGGCATTGCGGACGATGTCGAGCGCAAAAGGGAACCCACCTGCCGGCCGCTGCGGCTCAGCCTCAGGAAGATTGAGTGTGAGCACAACCCTCGATACCACCGGGGAATTCAGGCGGGCCAGGGCCACCAGCAATGCCTGAATCTGCACGCCATGGGCATGGCTGACGATGGACACAACGACGGTGGGTGAAGGGCGGGGAGCAATCAGTGGCACCCCGGTATTGTCGTTCGGATACTGCCATAGTTGTAACAATCTCCTGGAGGCGCACTGGCAAGCCCCGTCATAATTCCGGGATGACGCAAACAATTGAGGACTTGCACGTCTATCTACGTAGCATTCGTCCCGAAGAAAGAACTTCCCTCTCCACCCTCGCCGAGATGATTCCCGCAGGCTCCAAGGTCCTCGACCTGGGCTGTGGCAGCGGCGCATTGGGCCAGTACCTGGCGGAAACCCGCAGCTGTGTCAGCGACGGCGTCACCTGGAGCGAGGCGGAAGCGGCCCACGCCCGCCCCCACTATCGCCACGTGCATGTGGCGGACCTGGAAACCGCGGACCTGCCCACCCTGTTCGCCGGGGAACGCTACGACGCCATCGTGTGTGCGGACGTGCTGGAGCACTTGCGGCACCCCGAGTCGGTGTTGGCAGCCGCCCGGAACATGCTGTCCGCAGAAGGACGGCTGCTCATCTCCGTGCCCAACGCCAGCTACAGCGGCCTGATCGCCGAATTGCTCAAGGGCGAATTCAAATACCGCAAGGAAGGCTTGCTGGATGAGACGCACCTGCGCTTCTTCACGCGCCGGTCGCTGGTGCGGTTCATGACGGAACAGCGCTGGGCCATCGACACCCTGGAGGTCATCGAGCGCCCGATCCCCGAGTCAGAGTTCAAGGTGGAGTTTGACGATCTGCCGCCGTCGGTGGCGCGTTTCATCCTGTCGGGCCCGGATGCCCTGAGCTACCAGTTCGTCGGGGCGGCGCGTCCTGTCGAGTCCGCCGAAGAAGCGGTGGTGGTGCAGGAGTCCTTTCCTGCAGAAGGCAAGGCTCATTTTTCGGCCGAGCTGTACTTGGGGCGCGACGGCCAGTACCGCGAAGCCGACAAGCTCACCGCGTCGGGGATCATCGGCCAGGACCGGCAGACCGTTCGCTTTGACATCCCCGCAGCCGACGTGCCCTGCACGCACCTGCGGCTGGACCCGGCAGACCGGCCGGGCTACCTGCACCTGTACGGCATCGCACTGAAGGACGCCCAGGGCGCCGAGCTGTGGAAGTGGGATGCCCAGGCAAGCCAGCGCTCCCTGCTGGCCACCACGCCCCACCACGAAATCGTCTGGCAGGCGCCCCTGCCTGCCGCCAGCGGAGCGACCCTGCTGCTGATGTCGGGCGAGGACCCGTGGTTCGAGGTGCCGGTCCCGGTAGAGATTCTGCGGTCCCGGTCGCCCGGCGGCCTGGCGCTGGAGGTCGAGCTGGGCTGGCCGATGTCCACGGACTACCTGGCGCTGGCTGCGACGGTGCACCCTCTGCACGACCGCATTGCGCAACTGGAAGGCGATCTACTCGACACGCAAGGTCATCTGCACCAGGTGCAAAGCAGCCTGAGCGCAGACCTGGCCACGGCCCGCAGCCGCAACGCGCTGCTGGAAGAAAGCAACCGCGCCACAGGCCACCAGCGTGCCACCTGGCAACGGGAGGCTACGCGCGTGCAGCGGGACTACGACGACCTGGCCCGTCACTTGAAGAACATCGAGGCGTCCACCGTCTTTCGCGCAACCCGCCCCCTGGTACACGCAAAAATGCGCATTGACCGATTGCTGGGCCGCGCGCCCAAGAGCAGCGCCGCTGCCACCTCCACCGCCCAGCCCATGCCGGCACCGGCCCATCCGGTGGACATCATCGTTCCGGTCTACCGCGGGTTGGCCGACACGCAGCTTTGCATCGAGTCGGTGCTGGCCAGTTCTTGCACCAGCGCCTACCGCCTGATCGTGATCAACGATGCGAGCCCCGAGCCCGAAGTCACCGCGTGGCTGCGCGAGAAGGCCGCCCAGGACAACCGCGTCACCCTGCTGGAGAACCCCGAGAACCTGGGCTTCGTCGGCACCGTGAACCGCGGCATGGCGCTCAGCGACAGCCACGATGTGCTGCTGCTCAACAGCGACACGGAAGTCGCCAATGACTGGCTCGACCGCATCCGCCGCGCGGCGTACAGCGACCAGAAGGTCGCCTCCGTCACGCCGTTTTCGAACAACGCGACCATCTGCAGCTACCCCCGCTTTTGCGAGGGCAACGACCTGCCGGAAGGCTACAGCACCGCCCGGCTGGACGCCCTGTGCGCAGCCACCAACCCTGGCGCGGTCGTGGATGTGCCTACCGGCGTGGGCTTTTGCATGTACGTCCGGCGCGACAGCCTGGCCGACGTCGGGCTGTTCGACACCGAGAACTTCGGCAAGGGCTATGGCGAAGAGAACGACTTCTGCCAGCGCGCCGCCGCCAAGGGCTGGCGCAACCTGCACAACCTGGACACCTTCGTTCTGCACACCGGCGGCGTGAGCTTCGGCGACAGCAAGAGCCCGCGGGAAAAGGCCGCCATGGAGACGCTGCGGCGGCTGCATCCACGGTATGAGACCGAAGTGATGGCATTTGTGCAGGAAGATCCTGCGAAACCCTACCGGCTGGCGCTGGATGTCGCGCGGATACATGCCGCGAGGCTTCCGGTCGTTCTGGCGGTTTTGCACGACCGTGCAGGAGGCACGCTTCGCCACGTGCGCGAACTGGCAGCTCACCTGTCGACGCGCGCGCAATTCCTCGTGCTCACCCCTGCCCCGGGTGGCACCGTGAAGCTGCAGTTCGCCGGTGCGCATGAAGGGTTTGCACTGCAATTCTCCTTGGAAGACGAGGCAGACGAGCTGCTGCAGGCTTTGACCTGCCTGGGCGTGGTGCATATCCACTACCACCATTTGCTGGGCCATGATGAGAAAGTCCTGGACCTGCCGCACCAGCTGGGCGTTGAATACGATTTCACGGCGCACGATTTCTTCAGCTATTGCACCCACATTTCCTTGACCGGCCTGGATGGCCGCTACGTTGGCGAGATGGCGCCAGGCAAATGCAAGTGCTGCGCTCCGGATGCAACAGCCCCCTATGGGGGCACCGTGAATGACTGGCGGCACCGAAATCGCCACTTCCTGACAGCCGCTCGAAACGTCATCGCGCCAAGCCACGACACCGCCCGAAGAATTGCCGGACTTGCACCCGGCGCGAATCTCCTGGTGGTGCCGCATACCGACCTTGATCACGCAGTCCCGCGTCCCACTCCGGCACCGAAGGCCTTGGCTTCCAACGGCACACTGAAGGTCGTGGTACTGGGCGCACTCAGTGCCATCAAGGGCGCCGACATGCTGGAAGCAGTGGCTGAAGAGGCGGCGCGTCGCAATGCCCCGGTCGAGTTCCACCTTTTGGGGTACGGCTACCGCAGCCTGAAGACCCAGCCCAAAACGCATTTGACGGTGCACGGTGCATATGAAGACAAGGACCTGCCCCGCCTGCTGGCGTGGCTGCAGCCTGACGTGGCATGGTTCCCAGCACAATGGCCAGAGACCTACAGCTACACGCTCAGCGCGTGCCTGGAGGCTGGCTTGCCGGTGGTGGCCCCCGACATCGGCGCTTTTGCAGAGAGATTGGCTGATCGCCCCTGGAGTTGGGTCGCGCGCTGGGACCAGACGCCGGCTCAGTGGCTGGAAATGTTCATGCAGGTGCGAGAAGAAAACTTTGTCCGACAACATCTCCCAGCCAGCGTGCCTCCTCTCAGCCTGCAGTTCGCTGCACTGCCGTCAGCCCAGCCTGAGTCACCTGCGCCTGTGCACTACGGCAATACATACATGAGCGGTTTCCCGGCCCGTCTTGAAAGCACGCAGTTGCCCAGCTTGACGCACGAATTCCTCGCCAAGCATCGCGCCAATGCGGCTGCGGGTACTGCTGCGAAATCGCTCCTGTTGAATGGGGTGCTGCGTCTTCGCTCGCATCCACTTCTGCGGGGGATCGCCAAGCGTGTGCCTCAGCACTGGCAAACCCGGGTTAAAAACTGGTTGCAAGCGTAGCCCTGGCTTCAATACTCGCAGGGAGTATTCTCAGCGGGGCGCTGCCCATGCCCCGCCGATGACCCCATGGCGTGGATGTGAAGAGCAGTCTGAGGGGATGAACGGATGCCAAGGCCATCCGCTCCTGTGGTGTTGCTCGTCGGCGGCGTTGCGTTGCTTTGCGTGCCGATCAGATCGACCCGTATCTCAGCGCTGCCCGGCAAAGAAATTGGGCGCCGCCGCTGACATCCTGCATTTGGCAATCTGCTGCCGACGAGGAAACTGCCTCATTTGCCCAGCAGCAGAAATATCTCGTTGTTGAGCAATAGCTCGTCGGGATACCTGCCCTGCAGCTCCGACGGTATGGGCATATCCACATGGCGCCGCTCTTGCCGCACCACATGGAATCCAGCCTGCGCAGTGATCTCCACGAGTTCATCCGCCGTCAACCGGTTGAGTGCCTGGTATTCCTTGAAGACGAATTTTTTATAACCGTCTACCCCAAAGTCCGCAAAACCGAAGTCAACTTCAGCCGCGTCGATAGGGCCTTCATGCTTCTGAATGATGTCCCAGAGCGCATCTTCATCGGCCAGCAAGTGATGCCACGGCACATCGTCATAGCGGCGAAGATGAGACCCAAACGGCGAGTAGAACAGCGGCTCGATCTGCAAGAAGAAAACACCCCCTGGCCGCAAACATGCATGCAGGTCTTTCAGGATCGGCAGAAGTTGATCTCGCTGAACATGTTCAAAAGTCGACCAGCTCATGATTCCGTCGAACTGCGGACGCTTGCCAGCCAGTGCCGAGCCGGGCTGGATGGTCTCGAAGGTCAACGCGGAGGGTATGCGCGCCATGCCCAATTGCTCCTTGGCAATGCGCGGAAGCTTTGCGTACTCCTGGCGGATATCGATGCCATGGATGGACGTTGCACCATGACGCAGAACCAACGACAGGTCGGTGATGCCATCCCCGCAGCCGAAATTCAGCAAACGGGCAGTTTTCAGGTCGAGTGCCCCTTCCATCCAGTGATGGACGACATCGGCCGCGTACTCGAAGTGGGCACGAAACCATTCATCGCTGATCTTGGCCGCATCCCATGGAGCAATGCCCCACATGCGCTCTTGTAGCTTGAGGATCCAGCTCATTCCAAAGGACTTTCTAGCGATAGCGACATGCGATTCAAGGCGGAGGCCTTGTCAACGCTTGCGCAGCACATATGCATCTTGGTGGTTCCAGAAATGGACTGTCTTTTTGTGCACGAGCGTGTCGGCACCCATGGTCTCTGCAATGCGGGCCAGTACGAACGCTTCAGACGTGAACGTGGTGCCATATTCCTGTTCGTCGATCGCATTCGATTCGCTGGAAGCAGCGAAGAAATAGCCGTCGTCGTCCAGCGCCACGTGATCGAAGTTTGCGGCCTTGACGCCGTGCGTACTGAAAACCAGCAGTCCGCCCGGTGCCAAGGCCTCGTACAACTTGGCCAGCCAGCGAGTCCAGGTCGCCTTTGGCAGGTGGCTGAAAAGGGACAGCACAAAGACCAGGTCGTACTTCGCGGGCCATTCCACCTGTTCCGGCGTGCTGGCGGAAAGGAATCCATCCACACCGAAAGTGCCTTTTGCGAACTCCACCGCGCTCGGCACGACATCTGAAACCGCCACCTTGTGCGATCCGACCGCCTTCACAAGATGGCGCGTGAAGCGACCATGACCACTCGCAAATTCAAGGATTCGTCCGGTCTTGAGCAAAGGTTGATCGACCGCTTCGAGCAGCAGCATCAGCTCGGACAGCGTGCGCCACCCGTCGGCCAGATAGTCGCGCAGCGGGTTGCGGCTGGAGTGATGGCCGGCAAAGAAGCCAAAAATATCGTCTTGCGGGGAGATGGTGCAGTCCAGCCCCATCACATTGTTGTAAGAGCCGACGAGGTCGTTGGCTTCAATCAGACTGTGGGCTGCCAGGAGCGTATCGCGCTCGTCCCTGGCACGCGCCAAAACCTGCGCAGCGCCGACCCGGTCGCCCTGAGCCAGCAGCTGCCGGCCTTCATCAAGGAGTTGTTCTCCTGGCGTCATTTGTTGGATTGCCTTGGTTGTCATAGTCGCTGCCGATTATTCATGGATTCGGGGTTTGCAACGTATCGGTGTGAATCCCGCGCTCCGGGCGAACATCACTGACCGGATCGATCGATGCAAAACGCCATCACTTCAGCTCCAATGGTGCGGGAGCCGCACCAAGCCCGGCAAAGGCTTGGGGAAAATAAAGCGAAAGTGCAGGAACTGGAACCATTCGTCGTAGACCGCCAAACCCGTCTCGTCAAAAAGAAAGGCGCTGATGACATAGTCGCCACTGTGCAAAGGCAGGTCCGGGAAAGTCAGAACGGACTGCCATGTGCCGTCCTCCAACTGCACCGGCGCAGCACCATCCTCATGGGTCGCCAGCGATGTGATGCCCACCCCTTTGGACTGCTCGATCATGAAGCCGATGTTGGGCCTCTCTTGTCCACGCCCCCGCGCCTTGATTGTCACGACCAGGTCATTGCCTTTCAAGACAGCCGGCTGGTTCCGCTCTGGCTCCCCAAGGTTGGCAACATCGACCGAGAGAATGCATGCGCTGCCCCCGTCAGGTTCACGTCGCGGTGACTGTCCCGCGTGCAGGTGTGCAGTGTTGTCACCCACCGCTCCGGTTGCCCCTTCTTCAGAGGTCGCCGCGCTGGCGCCTTCGGCGTTCTCTGGTTGTCCTCTTGCGAGTGATTCAGCCTCTGCGTTTGCGGTGCCGCCGAGCGCCAGTTGGCCGGTGACATCCGCCGCCGCTTTTTCCTTTTCGCGGGTGTAGACGTCGTAGGCTGCCAGTACAGCTTCCGTGCCACCAAATTGCTCGACCCGCCCGCCCTTGAGCCAGAGCGCGCGATCGCACAAGTGTCTGATGTGATACGGACTGTGCGAGCAAAAAAGAATGGTGCAGCCGTTGTTGCGAAAGGCAGTGATGCGCTCGACACACTTCTTCTGAAAAGTCTGGTCACCCACCGCCAGGGCCTCGTCGATGATCAACACGTCGGGCTGCACTGCGGTCACCAGGGCAAACGCGAGCCTTACCGTCATGCCGGACGAGTAGGTCTTGACGGCCCGATCCAGGGCTTCGCCCAACTCGCAAAATGCAATGATCTCCGGCTCCAGCCGCTCCATCTCCTCGCGCGAAATACCGATGAGGCTGCCGGCGAAGTAGAGGTTGTCGCGCCCGCTGAAGTCGGGGTGAAAGCCGGCCCCCAACTCCAAGATTGCGGTCACGCGGCCTACCCGGTCGATCTTGCCGTGGCTCGGCTGCAGCGTGCCGGCCAGCAGCTTGAGCAATGTACTCTTGCCGGCGCCGTTGTCACCGATCACCCCAATGCACTCGCCCCGCTGCAGTTCGAACGACACGTCGTTCAGTGCCCAATGGCTGCGGTGCGTTGCCTTGCCCGTGACCAACGCACGCAAGCGGGCGCGGGGTGTGGGGTACAGCTTGTATTCCTTGGCCACGCTCTGCACGCGTAGGACCGTGGTGTGGAGCGCTGCTGGCGCTGACTGTGCTGCGGTGGTCATGGTGTGGTTCATAGCCAGTCCACCAGTTGATCGCGGCTGCGCTTGACCGCGACGCTCAGCAAAGCGGCGCTAAGCACCATCCATGCCAATGTCACCCACCATACGCTGGCGGGGGGCCACACTCCTTGCAGCAGGATCTGCTGGTAGCCCTGCACCAACGCCGTCATGGGGTTGAGCCAAAGCACCCACCGCCAATTTTCAGGAAACAGGCTGAGCGGAAAGAGGATGGGAGACAGGTAGATGCCCACAGACAGCAAAAAACCCACCAGCTGCACGGTGTCGCGCAATGCGGCTGCCAGCACGGCGAGCAGATAGCCCAGCAGCAGACATATGAGCAGTTGCAACAGTAGCAACAAAGGCATGCCAGCCAATACCGGCAATGCGAACCTGTGAAGTGGTGCGTAAGCCAGGGCGACCACAACCAGCAGCGGCCCGTAAATGAGGGCACTGGCCAACACTGCGCGTGTTGTGAAGAGAACGGGGGGTAAAGGGTTCTTCTGCAACAAGCCGCCGGCTTCGATCAGACTGTTCATGCCACGCGAGATGGCGTCGCAGAATGCCATCCACGGCAATGCGCCTACGACGAGGAAGGTGCCGACATTGTGCGAGGGAGCGCCCTCGCCCAGGCGCATGGAGAACACGACGTCAAAGACCAAATAGTAGGCAGCTACTGTGAGCAATGGCTGCAGGTAGGGCCATAGTACTCCCGCTGCGGTGCCTGTATGGCGTGCGGCAAGTTCTCGCCGAGTGAGCACCCAGACCAACGCACGTGCGCGCCAGAGCGCCTGCACTTCATTCAGTAGGGTGAGCATGACAAGTAGCAATCATCAAAAGCAAAAGCCCGCCCTCACTGGGCGGGCCGTAGCGTGGCAAGACTCTGCCCACGCAGAGACCGAAAGCATCAGCGTATCGATCGATGACTATTGCGCGGGTTTGAAGCTCGCCGCAAATGCGTTCACGGCCTCTTGGTTGACCTTCGCGCCCTGCTGCATCTTTTGCGCTTCAGCACTGCGCGCATCTTGCGTCAAACTGAGACGAATCTCTTTCATCAAGTCACTTTTTGACTCTTCGAAAGTCTTGATGCGAGAAGGCTTGCGTTCGTTGAATTTTATGATGTGGTAGCCGAACTTCGTCTCGACGAGTCCACTCAACTCACCTGGCTTCTTCATGGAGGCTGCCGCTGTTTCGAATTCTGGAACCATCCGTCCTTTGGCAAAGAACCCAAGATCACCCCCCTTGTCCGCGCTTGCCTTGTCCGCAGATCGCTCTTTGGCAACTACGGCAAAGTCAGCACCCTTCTTGAGTTCTTCCAGCGCTTGCTCAGCCAATTTTCGCGATTCTGGCACTGTGCCTGCGAACAAAATGTGGCTGACACGGACTTCTTCTTCAGTGCGGAAGCGGTCCGGTTTGGACCGGTAGGCGTTGCGTGCCAAGCCTTCCAAGGCTTCCTGCGTCGGCGCATTCTTTGCATCCTGATACTCAAGCATTGCATCTGACAAGACCTTGTCACGCGCAATTTTCAATGCGGCCGCCACCTTGGGGTCCTTGTCCAAGCCCTCTGCTTCCGCGCGCATTGCAAACGCACGCCGAGCGTACAAGTTAGATGCGATTTGGAGCACGGTTTCAGGCTTTTGCAGAACGACGGTACGCATTTCAGCGGGCATGCGCAAAGAATCTGCGTGCATGTCTTCCGCAGTGATAGCCACCGAAGCACCCTCGATCAAAACTGGACCTGCAGCCCACCCAGGTGTTGCACAGGTGAAGAGGGCAGCAGCAGCGAGACGTTGAATGGGAGTGCAAAGAAAGCGGTTCATAAGTAATTTGATCAGCCAATTCGAGCAGTTAAAAAAAAAGGCGGGGGAAGCCCCCCGCCTTTTTGGATCGCATTGCTGCGATTAAGTGCCCACGAATTACTTCGTGAAGCGGTGTGGCCAGGTGATACCGTAAGTGCCCACGGTGCCAGCAGTGGCTTGTGGGTTCGTCAGCTTGATGAACGAAGCACCCAGGATTGGCAGACCAGTTTGCGAAGCGTAACCAGCGGCCAATGCAGTAGCAACGTTAGTCGTACCTGGCACGCTGTATGTACCACCCAGAGTCGTGGTGAAGCTGTTGCCAGTACCGATCACGCTCCAGCCGTTGGTGAACGGACCGGAAGCAGCGCCAGCAGCCACGTTTTGACGTGCCACGGAGGCAGCCAGAACGGAGTTACCGGTGTCAGCAAAGCTCAGGACGCTGGTTTCACCGCAGAAGCGGGTTTGCGACACGGAACCTGGCGAGAACACAGCACCAGCAGTACGCGAGATTTCTTCACGGTCGAAGAAAGCTTGACCGGTGGAGTTCACGCAGATCAGACCGCCTTGGAGGGCGGTGTTTTCTGGTGCAAACCAAGTTGCATAGGGCGCGGCGCCAGCACCTGTGTCGAGCGTGGTGTACAGACGGTAGTTGTTGTCCGCAGTCGTTGGAGCTGCGTAGTTGGCAGCAACGCTGTAACGGCGGGTAGGCATCGAGAACACCCAGTCAGTCTTGGCCGTGATCGTAGGATCGTTGGCGTACTGGTTGGTGATGGACGTGACAGCCAGTGCCTTGGTCAGGTTGTAAGCCTGAACACGGGTATCAACCGCAGCAGTACCGACAGCAGCCAAGGTGTAAGGCGTGGACAGGTCAGGCAGGTCGTAGTTGGCAGCGCGCAGAGCAGCCGTAGTGACCGCAGCGTTGGCGTTGTTACGCGTGAAGTTCACACGGAACAGGGGATCCGACGTGAAGGACTCAGGCGAAGGAGCAGCAGTAGCGTTTTGTGGGAAGTGCACAAAGTTACCGCGGCCAGCCGTGGTACCACCAGCAGCCGTCACAGCCGTCAGAGCCGTAGCTGCACCAGCGAACGTGGTCGATTGAGCCACGTTGATGATGTACCAGTCACCCATCAGACCGGTCGTGGGGGTATCCAGACCCAGCTGACGAGCAGCTGCTTCGGTCGTGACGTTAGCCAGCGTAGCGTTCAGGACAGAACCCGTGCAAGGAGCGGTACCGTTCACGTGCTTGATGGCAGTGAACAGATCGCTGTTGGCGGTACGAGCGGTGCCGTAGAACTTGCTGCTGTCGATGTCAGCCATGTTGAAAATTTCAACGTAGCCTTCGCGCGTTTGTGCAGCGACATCACCAGCCTTGTCGCTCAGACGGTCGGTCACGAACGACTGGGAAACACCCTTGGCCAGCGCAGGCAGCGTGCAGGTGCCGTCGCCGGTGGTCAGCTGGGCGACGCCGTTAGCGCCAGCGCTGACAGCAGCGGTCCACACGTCGCCAGGCGACAGGAACACTTGGAAGTCAAGAATATCGTCAGAGTTGGCAGCGGAGCGGAAACGCACCTTGGCCAACTTGCCGTACACCGTGTCGGTGTTGACCACATGCAGAACGGTCATGTTGCCGTTTTGCGCGTTGAAGTAAGGAACCACCAGCGAGTGGCCAGTACCGCCTTCAGTAACACGCAGATCGCGGGCATCAGTCGTGGTCAGCTTCCAAGCAGTCGCTGCAGTGGCCGCGTCTGGAATCCAGACACCGCCTACAACCGTACCGCCAGCGCCGCCAGTACCCGGCACCACATCAGCAGAAGCGATGTTTGCAAAGCCCAGGCCACCAATCATGGCAGCAATGCTCAGGGCCAGAACATTTTTCTTCATATCAAGAACTCCAGTTAAAAAAGTTTGTAAGCGCAACTACCACGATTGATTACGCTAAGGGATGGTAGCACAGCGATTCGAGAGGTTCCATCACGTTGCTACCGTAAAAAACCCGTTTGTTGAAGAAATGCAACACTGCTCCTTGGCAGTGGCGCATCTCCCCCTCTAAAGGGCTTCGGCGGCACCGTCAAAGGTCGTGATGGTGCCACCACTGGCCGTCCTCGAGCAGCCAAGTCTCGTCCAGGTGCGTCTCTATATTACTGAGCTTCAGGCCCACCAGGGCGGGTGTTACACCCAGTTTTAGGCGTGCCGTGCACTTTTCTGCTTCGCATGTGACTTTCGTCACCTCAGCGCTGACCACCGATGCAGCAGCCCCCTGCGCTTGCCTGAACTGATCGAGCGTGCGGGCCTTGCGGTAAGACGGGGTGGCCAATGCATACATCTTGTCGAACTGACCTGCCTGGCGCGCCTTCCAGTAGGCCGTCGCGCGCTGTTCCACAGCCGCTTCGGGCGAGGATGGAGTCATGGATGCACAACCCGCCAGCACGGAAGCCGCCAGAGCGAGGGCACCCAGCCGATAAGAAACGAACGATTTAGCCATAGTGTCTAGAAATCCTTAGAAAGTGAGTGTGGGCCGGTGTGCGCTGAAAACAACACACACCAGTCACGGTGCTGCAGCTTGCCGCCGAACCAAGCAGTCTATCCGCCACGTCAGTTGGAGGTGTTGGTGGACTGCGGGACTGATTGCAACGGGGTCGCCTTGGTTCCCAGGCCCAGGTTGTCGATGTCCTTCAGGCCCTTGAGCCTGTCGCGTAAGTCTTCGCTCACTTCACGGATGTCGATATCCGTGCGTACCACCCGCGGCGTGATGACGACGAGCAACTCCGTGCGCCCGCCGTTGACTGTGTTGGTGCTGAACAGCTTGCCCAGCAGGGGCACGTCCTGAAGCAGTGGAACGCCGGATTTGCCATTGGTAGCGTTGTCCTTGATCAGGCCGCCGAGCACGATGGCCTCGCCCGAGCGCACCGCCACCTTGCTGCTGATCTGCCGCTGCAAGAAAGCGCGCTGGTTGTTGGCCTCAGGAATCTGCGCCCCAACATCCGTCACCGTCTGATCGATCTGCATCGTCACCAAATTGCCGGAATTTACGGAAGGGGTTACCGAGAGCCCCACACCGGTGTCCTTGTATTGGATGGAACTGGTTGTGGCGCTGCTGGTGACGTCCGTCGTCGGCGTTGTGATGCTGCTGGTGATGGGCTGCTGGTTCCCCACGGTGATACTGGCCGTGTGATTGTCGAGAACCATCAACGACGGGCTCGAGATGACCTTGACCAGCGACTTGCTCGCCAGAGCGTGCAAAGTGGCCCGCACATTGCCGACCGACTTGCTCAGCGAGTAAGAGAAGCCACTGCCGGGGTTTTTGAATGTGCCCGTATCGCTGTTGCCGAGCACACCGGTACCGCTGTAGTTTCGGCCATTGATGCTGTGCATGTCATTGAAGGCCCATTGCAAGCCGTACTCCAGGTCGTCCGTGAGGGTGACCTCGACAATGGTGGCCTCGATCAATACCTGTGTGGGTGGCAGGTCCAGCCGCTTCAAGGTGGCCTCGATCTTTGAATACTCTGACTTCGTGCCCCACACCAGGATGGAGTTGTTCAGCTCGTCCGCCATGACGCGGATGTTGCCGATGGTGGCCACCGCCTGGCCGGCGGCCTGGGTGCCTTGCTGCGGGGTTCCAAAGCCACTACCGCTTTGATTGGTGCGGCCAAACGATCCCATCGCGGAGCCTGCTCCACCCAGGCTCAAGCCGCTCCGGTTAGCCTGCGTGCCGCCGCCCACCAGACTTCCTGTGTTGCCGAATGCGTTGGGCACCGTTTGCCCGAATGAATTACCAGTGACGCTCGACAAACCGGGGGCAATCCCGGTGTTGGTGTTGGTAGTGGAAGGGCTAGCAGCCCCGCCGAAGATGCCGCTCAGCACCGATGCCAAATGGCGTGCATTGCCGTTTTGCACCTTGTAGATGTGAAGTTGGGCTTCGGCCCCATTGTCGCTGGGCTGATCGAGCTTTTCGATCCAGCGGCGGGCCTCTTCCAGATAGGATGCCCGCGGCGTTACCACCAAAATGCTGTTGAGCCGCTCGATGGGCATGATGCGCAGGGCACCAAAGAGCGGGTTGGCTTCGCCCAGTGCCGAGGCCCCTGCCGATGGGGTGCTCGCTGATGCCACGCCGGGGCGGCCAGCGGAAGTGACGGCCCCGGGCGCACCCTGCCCCTGGCTTGCACCAGGGTTGCCGCCGCTGACCAGGGCCAGCGCAGCCTCTACTTCCTTGATACTGGCATATTTGAGAGGAAACACGCCGACCGACATGCCCTTGAGCAGGTCTACGTCGAAGGTGTTGATCATGTCGAGCCATCCCTCGGCCTGCGTGCGGGTGCCCGCCAACACCAGGAGGTTGCGCAGGTTGTCGACGCGCACCATGGATTCCGCAGGCATCATCGGGCGCAGGATGGCGGCCATTTCTGCCGCCCCGATGTACTGCAGTTGCACCACGATGGCCCCCTGCCCCGGTGACAGCGGGCCCGTGCCCACCTGACGCACAGAGCCCCCAATGGCGCGCAGCGCATCCGGACGGCCCACATGGTAGGAGCCGCGTGCATCCCGTACCATCCCCAACCCATTGGCCTGAAGGGCGCTTTCCAGCAGGAATGCCGCCTGGTCTGGAGTGACAGGATTGCGGGTGGCCAGCGTCACACTACCGGCCAGCGGCGGATGCAGAACGTAGTCCACTTTGAGAATATCGCCGAGCACGGTGCGCACCACCTGCGCCACCGGAGCTTCTTCGAAGTTCAGCGATACCGCCGGACCGTCGAACTGGGGGGTTGCCTTGGGTGCTCCCAGCACCTTGTCGTTGCCGCGAATGAGGCGAGGTTGGTTGACCGCTGCTTCGCCATCGGACGCAGTTGGGGAACTGCCACGCTCACTCACAGTGCCGTTGGGAGAAGCATCGTTGGCAGACATGACCGGCACAGCGCCCGGCGCCGGCACCTGGACCGGTGCCTGCTGCGCGTTGGATAGCTGACATACGGCAAGCGCGGTGGCAGTGAAGGCGTATTGGAATCGTTTCATAACTAGATATCTGTCCGGAGCGTAGCGTCTTTGCGCACATTCTTGCCAACGAAGACCAATGACCGCTGCGCCGAAAAGGCGGCGTCACAGTCCATGAAGCATGAGAGCGCAAAGGCTGATGATGACGAGACACAGTCGCTTAAAGCGGGCGTGCGGCGAACGCAGGCTGTCTGCATGGCTATCGGCTGCCCCCAAAAGTTGCACGTCGGGGGTCAGGCCGGTTGGGCGCCGCAGCGCCACCATTGGTACTGGCATCCGCGGATCCGGGTAGAGGCGCAGCAGCAGCAGGCGGCGGCGATGAGGGCGGCGGCACCACAGCCGCGGGCTGTCCTGTGTAGCTGGTCAGAGCAGCACGGGGCAGCGTCAATATGCGCGTCTGCCCGGAACCGACAAACGTTGCGGTCATCCCTGAGACGGACTGCAGTACCCAGCCCTCGATGGATTCATTCAGCCGGACCCTGCGGTCAACTCCGGCAATATTGATGATGATGCTCGCCCCAGAGGGCCCCTGGAAAATTCCGGATATGCGGGCCGAACTCAGGTTGTCCACCAAGGCCGGCGTCGTCGGCTCCGGCGGTGGTGGCGGAGGAGGAGGCCGCCGGGTCACAGAAAACAGCGGCCGCTCCAGAATCGCCACGAACAGCCCCGTGTCTACCGGTGCAGCATCGGACAGACGCGGAAGCATCGCCACATAGTCTGCCTTTTGGGCACGAGGCGCCTCCCAATGCACGTTGCGGAGTTGGCCTTTGGGCGTGACCCAGAGCCCGGCGAGCACCATCACCAAGGCAACATTGATCAACACCAAAGTCAGCAGTACCGTTCGCTTCATGGGTGCTCTTTCAGCGCACTGAACGCAAAGTAGACCGCCAGCTTCGGATGGAACTTGGGAATGGTGTTTCCCAGTCCGCCAATGATCTGCACTTCAAACTCGTCGATCACCACGATGGGAGCCTGGCTTGCCAGCACGGATAGTGCACTTTGCACGGAAAGCCACTCGCCTTCTGCACGCACGGTGATAGGTATGCGGTCGTAGCCCTTGCCCGTCTTCGGCGGCAGCACCTGACTGCTGCTGATCTGAAGGCCAGCGCTGGTAAGCACATCACGAATCTGCTGCTGCGCGGCATTGCCAGCCTGCGTGGCCTCTTGGGAGGCCGGATACACGTACTTCGCCCGCGCTGTGCGGGCCGTGGTCAACGCTGCCTCAATCTCCTGACGCTGAGCGTCCAGCCCCAGCAAGCGGGAGTACCTGGGCTCAAGTTCATTGAGACGGTCTTGCGCCCATTGGTGCTTGCGGAAAATATAAGTCCCGGCGGCGCCCAAGATGGTCAAAACAAGCAGCGCCACACAGGCCAATGCCAGCATCTCGGCGGATTTTTGGCTCTTCATAAGAATATCAGGGCTTCTTGGCAGGTGAAGGCTCGCCACCTTGGGACGGGGGAGGCCGAGTGCCACCAAATGTTGCCCCCCCGAAAGTGGCCGCCGCGGGAGATGGATTGGTTTTCGGGGTATCCGCTGGCTTGGCGGCTGGTATCACCGACCCACTACCCGCTGGCGCAGACGCTGCAGGAAGCGAAGGCACAGACGACGCAGCACTGGCGGGCACTGCCGGCGCTGCAGCCACTGGAACGGCAGACGCTGCGGGCTGCGGAGGCGCCACCGTCAGAACCCCAAAGAGCTGGGGATCCAGCACAAACTCGATCATGAAGTTTTCCTTCAAGGCTCCGGCCATGCGCGTAGCTGCCGAAGGAGCACGAACGTCACGCACCCCTGGCTGGTCACTCAGTATCTGCATGAGTGCGGACGCATTGCCGGTCAAACCCACGATGGTCACTTTGTCTGCCTGGAGCTTCACGCTTTGCAAAGCCGTGTCGTCGGGCAGCGCGATCGTCAACCGGTGCATGAGCCGCAGCGGATCGATGCGGCGTCCCATGATGTCCGACAGGATGTTCAACTGCTCCACGGCTTGAAGAAGCTCCTCCCGCTGCGCCACTACAGGACGGGCACGTTCGAACACTTCACCGTAGGCGTTGACCGCCTCAATGGCCCGCAGCCGCAGTTGCGCCGTGGGCGTGACAGCCATTGCGAGCAACCAGAACAGCGCAAGAAGCAACAAGCCGTAGCCAACGGCTCGCCAGCGGTTCTCTATGCGTGCACGCAAGGTTTCCCCGTACCCCGCCATCACGATGGCGGGGCCGTGAACGGACCTCACCCAGACCTCGGGGATAGGTTCACCTGTGAGCTGCTCCTTCTGCGAAGCCAAGTATTGCTCGACTTGCTTGCGGGATGCCAAGGCGATATCAAGGTTCACCGCCCCCGGACCGCCACGCACAACCGAGTAGCCCCAGATGACGTCCTGCGCGCCGAACGGACTCGATGTTTTTACGTCGAGCGCTACAGCGCTGGCGATATCGCTCTCTGACATCGGCGGCAGGTTCAGCGTCCTGCGCAGAACCAGTGTTTCCGGCAGTTCCAGTGCCACGCACCGAGCCACAGAGACATTCATGGATCCACGGCCAGACTGCAGCTTGCCATGGAGCCACAGGGTCTTCTGTCCATCCACTTGAATCAGACGAACCGGAATGGATGGATTGATCCATGCGAGCGGCGGCCGTTTTTGCAGCGCTTGCCAGCCCTTGACCGCGGCGCGCCACACGGCATGGAGGTCCACGCCTAAAAAGCGGGCATCAGAAGAAATGGTGGGCATGTTGGGTATCTGGGTCACTCAGCGCGACATGGGTTCAATACTGCGTTCTGCATGGAGCGTTCGCCAGGCGAGCCCGTCCCGGGCGCTGGCCCCCACATCTACGATACGGGCGACACGGACGACCCCCCCGTCCGAAAGAGGCACCGCAGCTTCCACACGATATCGGCGAACAGAGGAAACCGAAACCAACGATGCGTCCAGGGACGTAGTGTCTATCCCTTCAGCTCCGGCTTCGCGCTGCTGGACAATGCGGCGAGCCACCGCTTCATCTCCATTGGCAAGCACCATCAGAACGCCCAGCGGAGCTGCCAAAGGGTTGACCCGAGCGCCACCTCCCGTTGATCCGTAGACGGTCACGAGCGGCGAAAGTCTAGCATAGAGGTCGTAGCCCACTCCTGGGATGCGCAGCAGGTCCTCTGGGGCTTCAAATCGCTCGGCCTGACCTCGCCAATCCTTTTTCTCCCGCGCTTCTATTGTCGATTGCGCCAATTGCTGCGCCGCGTCAGGCCCCAGCCCTCCCGCAAACTGATACAGGCGCGCCAACAGCGCCAGAGAGGCTCCATTCAAGTCTATCCAGCCGTTGAGCGGAGCCAGTTGAACCGGAACGGGCAAGCCCCGGTAGCTCATCGTTCCGGTGACCCCTCTGGATGGTCGGGTGGGGTTGGACGTGAGTTCTTGCAAAGCCAGTGTGATGGCCGCATCACCTATGGCTTGCGACTGCACGGCCTGACTCTGCGCAGACACTGCGCGGATTTCGCCACGGGTGGCTCTGCTCATGCCTGTTACCAAAATGGACAGCGCGGCGACGACCCACAGCACCGCAATCATGGCCATGCCCTTGGCTCTTCGATTAAGTTGCAGAGACGGCGTGCGCATCATGAGCTTCCACCGCCAAAAACCGCATCACCACCCGACCCTCGAGCACCCCGGGGCGTGGAGCGCATGGGAATCACCATCATGGGCCATTCACCCGCTGGCGAGGCGACCGCAATGGCCACCCGGTCCGGCAGCAATTCGGGATGGCTCCAGCCAGCCACCCACTGCACGGGCTCCAGGTTCGTATTCGCGTAACGGAAAGCAAGGGTATTGGCACCGGGCAGCAGCAGACGACTTTGCGCTTGAGACCAGTCCGGCACAGGCACCTCGCCCGCCCAGGGCACGAAACTGAGAACCAAGCCAGTCTGCCCATCCGCTTGCCCCAGCGCCAGTCGGAAATAGTAACGCCCACCAATCCCATGCCGTGCCGGCATGATGCCGATCCAGGTGACCGTGGTGGGAGTGCCCTCGAAGAAGTAAGGGGCCTGCCCTGCCACCGAAGGTTCGTTCAGCCTCTGCAAGAAAGTGCGGCCCATGGCGGACCGGAGAAATCCAGAAGCAATACGGAGCTCGTCAGTCTGCAGCAAACGGGCGTCTATTTTTTCACCGGTCTGCGCCGTGGTGCGCAGCGCGGAGCCCATGGCCAGAACGATGAGAGACAGCAGTGTCATCACCACAAGCACTTCCACAAGGGTGAAGCCGCGTGACGGATGCCGAGACGCGATCTTCACCGGGGAGCCCCCAGACCTTCGATTTTGCGCTCGGGCAGCAGTGTGGTCATCGCGATGGTTCGCGCAGTGGCTCCGTCTTGCCAGCTCACCAAAAATTCCACCTCTTGAAGCTTCGGCACGGCAGGGCCTTGCACAGATGTGGCATAGGGCGCACTGCGGACTTGCCACACATAGCCACCCGAGCTTCCGCCGTCCTGCCACCCGTCTGGCGAAACGCTGTCTCGCATGGACAGCAAAGACTCGGCCAAAAGAACTGCACCCTGCTGGCGCTCTGCCACCCCCGCTGCACGCGCACTTCCGCCACTGGCCCTAAAAAGCATGGTCAAGGAAATCGCCATGATGACAAAGGCCACCAGCAATTCAAGCAGTGAAAAGCCACGCTGCCCGGACATACGCGGTTGCCCCTTCATGGCCCCACAGGCTCTTGGCTGACGCGACCTGAAAGCCAGTCCACACGCAGCCTGACGCCTGCATTGCTGGATGCACGCAGCACGTCGATGCTTCCGCCCGTGGCGCCGCCATCCGGCAGGAAACGAATGGCCGCTACGCCCTCGGCTGTCAGCTCGGCACCAGCGACTGTTGCGCGCACCGTGAGCGATTCTGGAAGTGCATGCATGGTGTTGCCCTGAACCCCGAAGCTGCGTTGCTGCAGATCAACGCTGAACCGGGTCTCGGTGCGCCGCGCGACAGCCTGTTGGCGCGCTTCACGCAACTCCGAGAGCATGGTGCGCAAAACATCCCGATATTGGGCAGTCTCGCGCATCTTCTGGTAGGCAATCGGCGTAATGCCAATCAAAAGCCCCATGATGGCAAATGCCACGAGAAGCTCCACCAAAGTGAAACCTCCGTGGCGCCTCGGCTGCAAGCGCACTTCAGTGATCC
The DNA here is from genome assembly GCF_044542805.1 of Acidovorax sp. NPDC077693. Classification (NCBI taxonomy): domain Bacteria; kingdom Pseudomonadati; phylum Pseudomonadota; class Betaproteobacteria; order Burkholderiales; family Comamonadaceae; genus Acidovorax; species Acidovorax sp. NPDC077693. Next base: position 36,486 of record NZ_JBITVD010000017.1, read on the forward strand.
AGGAACAGGTCAGGGGGTGTTGCGAACGTCTGCGTTCTCACCCTCGCCCCCGGGAGCACCGTCAGCACCCAGCGAGAGTATTTCTATGCCCCCGTTAGAACCGGAGTTGCTGTAGCGGTACGGGCGTCCCCATGGATCCGAAGGAACATTGCCCTTAACGTAAGGGCCAGACCAGCTGGCGGCATTGCCTGGACGCTTTACCAGCGCTTCCAGCCCCTCCTCGGTGGTGGGGTAACGCCCCACATCCAACTTGAACAGTTCCAGGGACTTGTCCAGGTCTGAAATTTGCACACCCGCCGTCTTGGACTTCGCTCCACCCAACTGATTCAGAACCCTTGGGCCCACCAAACCAGCGAGAAGCGTGAGGATGGCCAGAACCACCAGCAATTCGATCAGGGTGAAACCACGCTGGAGGCGACCATGGGCCCGCGCCACGCGCGCGACCTGGGATGTATGAGTACTCGTCATGGGAAGATGATTCCTTAACATTTAAACAGCGAGATCATTCACGGAAAGAATGCCAAGCAGGATGGAGACGATGATGGCGGCAATAAGGACCCCGAGAATCAGGATCAAAGCGGGCTCCACCAAAGTGAGAAGTCGTTTGATCCCGGTTTCAACCTCCCGGTTCAATATGTTTGCCAATTCCAGCATCATGGGGCCGGTGCGACCTGTCTCTTCGCCTACGCGGATGAGATTGATGGCAAGGGGCTCAAAAATACCCGTGGCTGAAATCGCCTGCACCATCTTGCCCCCCTCCTTGACGATAGGGGCCACCTTGACCAACTCCTGACGCAGTACGGAGTTACTGACGGTCTCCGTCGCGATGTGCAGCGCCGTCAAAAGGGGCACTCCATTGCCAAGCAGTGTCCCCAAGGAGCGGGAAAAAAGCGTGAGTTGATACTTCAAGGCCAAGGGTCCCATCAAGGGCACTCTCAACAGCCGCACCTGCCACCAGCGCTTGCCAGAAGGCGACTTGAGCCATCGTGACAGTGCAACCCACAACAACACAGCCCCCACACCCAGAAACAGACCATAGCGCGTAAAAATTTGGCCCAGCCCCATCACCAGGCGGGTGGGGGTGGGCAGCGCGTCTCCCATGTCCATGAACAACTTTTCGAACTGGGGCACGACGAAGCCCAGCATCACGATCAGCGAGAGCACGGCGACACCCAGCAAAATCGCGGGGTAGATGGTGGCAGAAATGACGCTGTCGCGCAGAGCTCGCTGGCGCTCCATGTGCTCGACCAAGCGGTCGAGCACTGCCGACATCTGTCCGCTGGCTTCGCCCGATCGCACCATGTTGATATAGAAATCGCCAAACAGCGACCCGTGGCGCGCCAGGGCCTTGCTCAGCGGAGTTCCGCCTTTGACTGCATCCAGCGTCGAGCCCACGAGTTCCGCCACACTCGGCTTGTGGCTCATATCGATTAGCACGCGCAGGGCGTTGTCCAGTGCAAGCCCCGCGCGTAGCATGATCGCCAGTTCCGAGGTCAGCGCGAGCACATCTGCTGAATTCACGGCGCTTTTGTCCACACGGCTTTTGCGCCTGCTTCCGAACACGGAAGCGCCGGTCTGCACGCCCGATACCGCGGCGCCGGCGCCACCGGACGCTGCCGCCTCTTGTACCGTCAGTGGGGTCAGTCCTTTGTCACGAAGCGCCTTCATGACCGCCACGGCACTGCCGGCTGACAGTTCGCCCTCCTGAATTTGCCCCTGCGCAGAGGCCGCCCGCCAGACGAAATCAGGCATCGGACTGGTCCTGCGTCACTCGCGCCAATTCGTCGAGGGATGTCGCACCGGCAGCAACCTTGCGAAGACCATCTTCATGCAGGCTCAACATCCCATTGGCCGCCGCGATGCCGTGCAGGGTATTTGCGTCACGCCCTTCAAGGATGGCCCGTCGAATGGGCTCATCCAGCACCAGCAGCTCGTGGATGCCGGTGCGCCCCTTGTAGCCCGACTGCCGGCATTCGGGGCAACCGACGGCCCGGTAGATCAGGCGTTGCCCTTGCGGCATGAAGCGATGAAGTCCTGAACCGGTCATCACGGTGGCATCAGGCTCATAAGATTCCTTGCAGACATTGCACAGCGTGCGCACCAGCCGCTGGGCCAACACACCATTGACCGACGACGTGATCAGATAACGCTCCACGCCCATGTCCTGCATTCGAATGACCGCCCCGGCAGCGGTGTTGGTGTGCAGCGTCGACAGGACCAAGTGGCCAGTGAGTGCCGATTGGACAGCAATCTGCGCCGTCTCACCATCGCGCATTTCCCCGATCATGATGATGTCGGGGTCCTGACGCAGGATCGAGCGCAAGGCATTGGCAAATGTCAGGTTGATCTGGGCATGCACCTGAATCTGGTTGATGCCATCGAGCTGGTACTCCACAGGATCTTCCACGGTGATGATCTTCTGCTCGCTGGCATCGATCTTCGCAAGCGCGGCATAGAGAGTCGTGGTTTTTCCGGAGCCTGTAGGCCCCGTGACCAGCATGATGCCGTGCGGCTTCGCCAGCAACCCGTTGAAACGTGCGAGGGTATCGGCTTCAAACCCCATTTTTTCAAGATCAAGCCTGACGCTGGCGCGGTCCAGCACCCGCATGACAACGCTTTCTCCATGGACTGTGGGCACGGTAGAGACACGCAAGTCCAGTTCACGGCCTTTCACACGCGTCTTGATGCGGCCGTCCTGAGGAAGGCGACGCTCCGCAATATCCAGATGCGCCAACAACTTGACCCGCGAGCTGACAGCAGCGCTGAGCCGCGGGGGGACCAACTCCCCCGGATGAATGACTCCGTCGACCCGGTACCGCACATGCAACCCATCATCAAACGGCTCCAGATGGATGTCAGATGCTCGCAGGTCGATGACACGCCCAATGACCGAGTTGACCAGCCGGATGACGGGCGCCTCACTGGCGAGATCCTTCAGGTGCTCGACGAAGTCTCCCCCATCGGTGGAGTCTTCCAATCCATCGTCAGCCTCGGCGGCCTCCTCGACAGGCCCGGCCAATGCCTTCTCGATATCGCTGTCCAGCGCCAGAAGGGGCTGGATTTCAAGGCCAGTTGCAAGATGAAGGGCCTTGATGACAAAAGCGTCCTGGGGCTTGGACATGGCCACCTGAAGTACAGCCCCCTCCACGCGCAGGGGGCACACGCCATTGGCATGCAGAAATTCTGGAAGCAACCCATCCACCTCGGGCAACAAATCCGGAAAGTCTTGCGCTTGAGCCAGCGGCAATCTCAACTGGGCAGAAATCGCCAAGGCGATGTCCAGGTCGGAAACTACACCGAGGCGAACCAGAACACGCCCCAGGAGTCCGCCCATTTCCTGCTGCGCCAGAAGGGCGCGCTCAAGATCGCGAGCGCTCAACTTGCCGGAACGCACCAGCATTTCACCTATCCGCAGGTGCGGTGTGTCTGGCGAGCTGTCAGTTGGGATGGATAGCAAAATGGGTTCTGTGGTCATGTGCGCAATGCCCAAGCCGCGAAGAAGTCTTGGGAGCAGCCAGGAGGCGCGAAGGCGTGAGTGTATCCGGGGCAGCAGGGGCACCCCCAGCCATCATTTACATTCCAATGCACGACCCATGGCGGCTACCGCCTCGAAGATTCAGCTTTTCCCTGGTGCACATCTTTTCATGCAGTTACTTTCCTGTGGCACTCGCCCTCAACTCCGACAAATTGCGTGGTACCTGAGCACAGGAGCCTTGGCGCTAGGCGCAGGCGCCTGGGGATTCTGGCTGTTCGCATCAAGCCCACACCCACCAGCACCCGAGAGGGATTCCCTCCTTCTAGCACCCATGATCGGCGTGATCGAGAACTGCATCCTGCGTCCTTCAGATACAAGCGCAGCACCCAGCAACGGCCTTTCCCAAAAATGCGATGGTGAACAAGGGTCCGCTGCGGCGTTGGTGGAGTCGACACTTTCCGCCCTGGCACCCCATTCCACCGCTCAGCTGAAAAAGGTGCAGTTGGGCTACACACTCCCCGTGCCGTTGCTGCAGCTGATACGACAGACGCCTGCCGGATGGGAAGTGGATGTTGATACCGCCAACAAGTTTGCGAGAACGATTCGCGACAATGAGCGCCCTCTGATTCTTTACTTGTTCTCTTCGCACTTCTCGACAGGTGCACCGATCGAGAAAATTCTGGCATCCGATGGGGACAACATCGCATCGACCCAAGATGGGCGCCTGAGCACCGGCAGTTACTATGGTGAACCGGTCTACCACTGGTCCACGGCATCGACTCATAACGCCATCACCCGCTGGAGGGTGCGAACCATCAATACGTTGGTCGATCAAATTTGTCGCCTGCCCCCCAAAGACCGAGAGAAGATCCAGGGCATTACCTTGCTGGGCGAGACCCATCAATACTTTCCGAATTTTGAAAGTGGCATGGGCTTTGACTCGCCATATCGGGTCACGGATTACAGTCCACGCTCTGTGGCGGGATTTCAGTCTTTCCTCGCACAGAAATTCGATAGCATCGGCACGCTGAACAGGAGCGTGGGATCCAGTTACTCTTCGTTCAGCGACGTCAAGCCGCCATCCAAGGATATCCGTTCAGAAAAGCTCAGTGGCTTCACTGAGCATATCGACTCTTTTGCCCACGGCTCGCTGCCCATATCGGGGTGGGTCTATGTCCCAGCCAATCACGCCGGCAACACCTCATCGCCGAGGATTCAGATTTACCTCAATGGCAAGTTCTGGGGCAAAACCAATGTGAACATAAGACGCCAAGACGTCTTGGAAGCTCATCCAGAAATGGGCAATGCAGATACCGGCTGGAGAGTGGACATGGACTACCGGCGCATGCCCCTGGGCGTGCACAAGTTGGATATTTTCCTGGAGGCGGGCGGGGGTGGACTCACGCACCTCGGTTCGCGGCGCATTGTCTTGATGGACAAGAGTCAGGCAACGCCTCTGGAACACGCATCGTCAGCGCTGCCCCCGCGCATATCGGCACCATCATTTCCTTTCCATCTTGACCAACCCAGAGATTTGTATTCATACTATTACAACCCCTTGGTGCCACTCTGGCTGGAATTCCGCGAAAAACAAATCAAGGACTACATTGATTTCTTCGGCCACCTGCTCGCCGAATCATGTTTGTCGGGCGTTCCCAGGTACGCTCACCAGATATTTCCCTATGCCAATCCTAGCTGGGACTCCAACAAGCTGTCAGTGGGCTCATCACTCCAAGGAAGTAAGTCCTATCTTCCGGGCGTCAGTCTCTACGGCGATGCAACATACGGCACGTCATTCTTGTCTTGGCACCAGCGAGGTCCGCGCCGTCCGTATGGCATCACCGAGTTTCATCCGTTGAAGCCGTTGGATGCCAAGGCGATTCAGGACGTGATCGAAACCCATCGGCGCAGCGGCGCTAGGTTTTTGTCGTTCTTCCTTGAACCCCGCTGGGAAGGGACCGCGACTCCCAGGAATCACAATATATTTTCTTTCGACCCGAACAATCCGCAGTTTGGATCGGATGTACTGTATGAATCGGTTCGGCAGGTCATCTCTCGCTAGGGACCCGCTGCACGAATCATCGGGCCGTGTGCATCTGCGGTCTCGGGCGGCCTGCGGCGTTGCCAATACTCGCAATAGCTACGGCTATGGCTGCGTTTTGCGTCTTGCACTCCATCCCGATCCGCAGCGCACATTTGGCAGCTCGATTCCTGCAGAGGATCCCTAGCAAGCGAAGACGGCAAGAACATTGCGGCGAGAAGACATGATCAATCAAATGTCTCGGCCAGATGAAAGGCTGATCCTTCAGCATCTTTGGGCGAGACTTGGGGCGATACTCCATCCAGTTGCCAATCGATGCCAAGTGTCTTGTCGTTCCATACGACACATCGCTCATGGGCAGGCGCATAGTAGTCGGTGGTCTTGTAGAGAAAATCCGCACTCTCGCTGAGAACCACAAAACCATGTGCAAAACCAGGTGGCACCCACAGTTGACGCCTGTTGTCAGCGCTCAGCAACTCCCCCACCCATTGACCAAAGGTGGGTGAAGATCGGCGCATATCCACAGCCACGTCAAAAACAGCGCCGGAGACAACGCGCACGAGCTTGCCCTGTGGCTGTTGAATCTGGTAATGAAGACCCCGCAGCACTGATTTGGCGCTGCGGCTGTGGTTGTCCTGAACAAAGGTGCACTCGCGCCCTATCGCTTCCTCGAAACGCTGATGGTTGAAACTTTCGAAGAAAAATCCTCGAGAGTCCTCGAAGACTTTCGGTTCCAGCACGAGGACGTCGGGGATGAGTGTGGGAGTAACGCGCATGTCAACTTCAATCAAATGTCAATGGTGAGGGGTTGGAAGAGCCGGTACTGAAAACTGCTCAGGAGGCAGACCAGCCTGCCAACGATCGTGCATCGTCGTGAATGCGCGCTCAATGGCGGCGGTGAAAGCTGGGGTGTCAAACAACGGAAGATGCATTCGATGGGTCGACAGCTGCGTCTTCAATTGCGTCAAACGCTGTGGATCATCGGCAAGGGCCTTCGCCAGCGCGAAATACTCGTCGAGCGAGTGCGCGATCAGTTCGGGCAAGTGCGTCGCGTGAAGCAAGCTGGCCGCGACCCGACCTGCAAATGACTGGCCCTGCAACGTGACAACAGGCACACCGGCCCAGAGGGCGTCACTGGCCGTCGTGTGTGCGTTGTAGGGCAAGGTATCCAGCAGCAAGCCTGCATGCACATGCCGAGCCAAATGCATCTCCAGCGATCGACGCTGGGCAAAAACAAGCCGCTCCGCGGCCACACCACGGCTCACAGCCTCCGATCTGAGCCGCTGCTGGATGGTTTTGGATTCACAGATCAACCACAGCACGCTGCCCTTTACCTCGCGCAGCAACTTCATCCAGACGGCGAAAAAGGTCGGGGTTATTTTGTAGCAGTTATTGAAAGCGGCGAACACGAAGCCACTGGGGGGAAGCCCTTCATCCTTGCGCGAAGGAGCATCCGCCGCAATGCCTCTTCGGTTGTCATTGGCTTGATAGCAGGCAGGCATGTGCACGATCTTTTCAGCATAGTTCTGCTGACTGGAAAAGGGCGTGACGATCGCATCGCCAATCACATAGTCGAAGGCAGACACGCCCAAACTACCTGGGTACCCCAGATAGTTGACGACGATGGGCGCAGGACGCCGAAGCAGCGCAGAGGCCATGGCATTCCTCGTAAATCCTTTCAGGTCGACTGCAATGTCAATCTGAAGCGATCTCAAATGATTGGCAATCGACGCACTCGTCCAATCCCGCACATCCAGAAAATGCTCGAAGGATTTGCTGACACGGTCGCGCATCGGCGATCCGTCATCAGGCCCGAATGACACACCGAAGGTCTCAAAGCGCGAGCGGTCATGCGCTTCGAACATGCCGACAGCGAGATGAGAAGTGGCATGCTCGTGAAAGTCAGAGGAGAGGTATGCAACCTTGATTCGGCTGTTTCGAGGGCGCGGTGGATGATGAAAAGGAGAAATCTCTTCCCGAATCACAATGTCGTGCGCATATGCTGCGGCACACTTCAGATGGAGCGCTTCGTCTTCGCTGAAAGACAGCGCTTCGAAAGGCAACAGGGCAGGCCGGTCCTGTGCCACAGCTGCCTGAACTCGGGGGATGATGTCTGGCAAATCACTCCATTGACAAGACTCCATGGAGGCCCGCCAAAGACCCGTCCACGCGGCACCGCGGTCTGGCGCCAGATTCAGGGCTGCGCGAAATGCTTCGACAGCTTCCTCATGCCGAGAAAGTGCCTGCAAGATGGTGGCGCGGGTGATCCACGCCGTCACATATTCGGGGCGCATCGCGAGCGCCCGTGAAACGGCATGCAGCGCATCCTGCGTCGCACCGAAATCCTGCAATGCATTCGCAAAATTGTTCCATGCCAGGGGATCGCCGGGGTTGATCTCAACGCTGCGCTGAAGAAGTTCAACGGCTTGCTGGAGCTGCCCCAGTTGGCCCGCCAGTACACCCGATAAATGCAACGCCAACGCATGGCTGGGATTCTGCGCGAGCACCTGCCGATACAAGGCCTGCGCCGCAGCCTTGTGCCCGGATTTCTGCAAATCCAGACCGCGCTTGACCATCTCGAACAACGGATCAACCATGCTCATTTCGACCTGCCCACGTTTCGTTCACCTTCACCATCAGTAAACGACATCCCGAAGAAGGCGCATGAGATAACTGCCGTAACCGCTCTTGGCCAGCGGCTGCGCCAAGCGCTCCACCTGCGCGGCGTCTATCCACTGGCAGCGCCAGGCGATCTCTTCGGGACACGCAATCTTCAACCCCTGCCGGTGCTCCAGCGTCGCAATGAACTGCCCCGCCTCCAGCAGGCTCTCGTGCGTGCCGGTATCCAGCCACGCGTATCCGCGGCCCATGATCTCCACGTTGAGCTGGCCCTTGTCCAGGTACAGGCGGTTCAGGTCGGTGATTTCGTACTCGCCCCGCGCTGACGGCTTCAGGCTCTTGGCCAGTTCCACCACGCTGCTGTCATAGAAGTACAGGCCGGTGACGGCATAGCTCGACTTGGGCTGCGCGGGCTTTTCTTCCAGAGACAGGACCTTGCCCTGCGCATCGAACTCTGCCACGCCGTAGCGCTCGGGGTCGTGCACGTGGTAGGCGAAAACGCTGGCGCCGTCGGTGCGCTGCATCGCGTTTCCGAGCAGCTCATGAAAGTCGTGGCCGTAGAAGATGTTGTCGCCCAGCACCAGCGCGCTGGGCGCGCCGTCCAGAAACTTTTCGCCGATGACGAAGGCCTGGGCCAGGCCGTCCGGGCTCTCCTGCACCGCATAGTCCAGGCGGATGCCCCACTGGCTGCCATCGCCCAGCAGTTGCTCGAACCGCGGCGTGTCCTGCGGCGTGCTGATGATGAGGATGTCGCGGATGCCCGCCAGCATCAGTGTGCTCAGCGGGTAATAGATCATGGGCTTGTCGTACACCGGCAGCAGTTGCTTGCTGATGGCCAGGGTGGCCGGGTGCAGGCGGGTGCCGGAGCCCCCGGCGAGGATGATGCCTTTGCGTTGCGTCATGGTCAGGTGCCGTTCACAGAATTTCAGCCAGCATGCGCGCCACGCCCGCTTGCCAATGCGGCAGCTGCAGGCCGAAGGTGGCTTGCAGCTTGCCGGTATTCAGGCGCGAGTTGTGCGGGCGCACCGCAGGGGTGGGGAATGCGCTGGTCGGCACGGGCGCTACCTCTTTTGCTTTGATTTCGATAGCAGGTTGCGCAATCTGCGCCTGCGCCAGCACGTATTTGGCGTAGGCATTCCAGGTCGTCTCGCCCGCGGCCACGCAGTGGTAGAGGCCCGCATCCTGCGGGCGCTGCTGCAGGTGGCGGATGGCGTGGGCCGTCACGTCGGCCAGCAGGTCGGCGCCAGTGGGCGCGCCCCACTGGTCGTCGATCACCGTCAGGCGCTCGCGCTCCTGCGCCAGGCGCAGCATGGTCTTGGCGAAGTTGCCGCCGCGGGCGGCGTAGACCCAGCTGGTGCGCAGGATCAGGTGCTGGGCACCGGCTTCTGCAATGCGTCGTTCGCCTTCGAGCTTGGTGCGGCCGTACACGCTCAAGGGCGCGGCCGCATCGGTCTCCACCCAGGGGCGGCTGCCGCTGCCGTCGAACACGTAGTCGGTGCTGTAGTGCACCAGCCAGGCGCCGAGCCTTGCGGCCTCCTGCGCGATGGCGCCGGGGGTGGTGGCGTTGAGCGTGCGCGCAAAGTCGGGCTCGCTCTCGGCCTTGTCCACCGCGGTGTGGGCTGCGGCATTGACGATGACGTCGGGGCGCAGGGTGCGCACCGTCTCCACCACGCCGGCGGTGTTCGAGAAATCGCCGCAGTGCTCGGTGCTGTCGAAGTCCAGCGCCGTCACGGAGCCCAGCACCGACAGGCTGCGCTGCAGCTCCCAGCCGACCTGGCCGCCTTTGCCAAAGAGCAGGATGTTCATGCGCTGGCGTCCGCCACGGCCGCGGGCTCCTGCGCCGCGTACTGGGTCTGCACCCAGTCGCGGTAGGCGCCGGTCTGCACGCTGGCCACCCAGTCGGCATGGTCCAGGTACCACTGCACCGTCTTGCGGATGCCGGTGTCGAAGGTCTCGGCGGGCTTCCAGCCCAGCTCGCGTTCGATCTTGCGCGCGTCGATCGCGTAGCGGCGGTCGTGGCCGGGGCGGTCCTTCACATAGGTGATCTGGGTGCGGTAGCTCTGGCCGTCGGCGCGGGGGCGCAGCTCGTCGAGCAGGCTGCAGACCATGTTCACGATCTCGATGTTGGGCTTCTCGTTCCAGCCGCCGACGTTGTAGGTCTCGCCGGGGGCACCGGCCTCCAGCACGCGGCGGATGGCGCTGCAGTGGTCCTTCACGTACAGCCAGTCGCGCACCTGCATGCCGTCGCCATACACCGGCAGGTTCTTGCCGGCCAGGGCGTTGACGATCATCAGCGGGATCAGCTTCTCGGGGAAGTGGTACGGCCCGTAGTTGTTGCTGCAGTTGGTGGTGAGCACCGGCAGGCCGTAGGTGTGGTGCCAGGCGCGCACCAGGTGATCGCTGGCGGCCTTGCTGGCGCTGTAGGGGCTGTTGGGCTCAAAGCCGCGCGTCTCGGCAAACGCCGGGTCGGTGGGCGCGAGCGATCCATACACCTCGTCGGTGGAGACGTGCAGGAAGCGGAAGGCCGCGCGCTCGCTCTCGGGCAGTGCGCCCCAGTAGGCCCGCACGGCTTCGAGCAGGCGGAACGATCCCACGATGTTGGTCTGGATGAAATCCTCGGGCCCGTGGATGGACCGGTCCACATGCGACTCGGCCGCGAAGTTGACCACGGCGCGGGGCTTGTGCTCGGCCAGCAGGCCGGCCACCAGGGCGGTGTCGCCAATGTCGCCCTGCACGAAGACGTGGCGCGCATCGCCCTGGACACCGTCCAGGTTGTGCACATTGCCCGCGTACGTGAGCTTGTCGAGGTTGACCACGGGCTCGCTGGAAGCAGCGAGCCAGTCAAGAACGAAGTTGGCGCCGATGAAGCCTGCGCCGCCGGTAACCAGAATCATGGGTAAGCCGTCTGAGAATGCCTTGCGGCAAAGCTGGCGATTATCCCACCCGCGTTTCCGGCTGGACGTAACAAGCCCCAACGGGCACAGGCCGGCACCAGGACTCAGAAATGGATGCCGCGCATCATCTGCTGCAGGGCCACCGCCTCGGCCGACAACTGCGGCTTGGCGGCCTTGTCGCCCTTGTCCCCCTTGGCCGCGGCGGTGGAGTCCGGGAACATGCGAAAGCTCGTGTTCATCGTGATCTGCGCCACGCGCGGCACCAGGGCATGCAGGATCTGCCCGGTGATGCCCAGGCGGGTGGCGATGCGCACCGGCTTGAAGATGCAGGCCTGGGCGATCATGTCGGCCGCCTCCTCGGGGCTCAGCGTCGGCACGTTGTTGTAGATCTTGGTGGGCGCGATCATGGGCGTGCGCACCAGCGGCATGTTGATGGTGGTGAAGGTGATGCCCTGGTCGGCGAACTCGCTCGATGCACAGCGCGTCCAGGCATCGAGCGCCGCCTTGCTGGCCACATAGGCCGAGAAGCGCGGCGCATTGGTCAGCACGCCGATGGAGCTGATGTTCACCACATGGCCCTTGCGCCGGGCCACCATGCCGGGCAGGAAGCCCATGGTCACGCGCAGGCAGCCGAAGTAGTTGAGCTGCATGGTGCGCTCGTAGTCATGAAAGCGGTCGTAGCTCGACTCGATGGCGCGGCGGATGGAGCGGCCCGCGTTGTTGATGAGGAAGTCCACGCCGCCGTGCTTGTCGATCAAGAGCTGCACGAAGCGGTCGCAGTCGGCCATGTCGGCGATGTCGGCCGCATAGGCGATGAACTCGTAGCCCTTGGCCCGCGCTTCGGCGCAGGCCTCGTCGAGCTTGTCCTGGTCGCGCCCGCAGATCACCGTGGTGGCGCCCGCCTCGGCAAACTTGTGCGCGGCGGCCAGGCCGATGCCCGAAGAGCCCCCGGTCACCAGCACCACCTTGCCGCCCACCGTGCCCTTGAGCGAGCGGTCGATGAAGAGCTCCGGGTCCAGGTTGCGCTCCCAGTAGTCCCACAGGCGCCAGGCGTAGTCCTTGAGGTTGGGGCAGGTCACGCCCGAGCCCTTGAGCGCCGCCAGCGTCTCTCGGCAATCAAAGCGCGTGGGGTAGTTCACAAACGTCAGCATGTCCTCGGGCAGGCCCAGGTCCTTCAGCACGGCGTTGCGCACGCGGCGCACCGGGGCCAGTGCCATCAGGCCCTTCTTCACGCTCTTGGGGATGAAGCCCAGCAGCGCCGCGTTGATGAACAGGTTCATGCGCGGTGCGTGCGCTGCGCGGCTGAAGATGTCCAGCACGTCGCCCACGCGGTAGCCCACTGGGTCCACCAGGTGGTAGCACTTCTTGACGATGTCCTTCTGGTGGCTGATCACGTTCAGCGCATTGACCACGAAGTCCACCGGCACGATGTTCACGCGACCGCCCTCCAGGCCCACGGTGGGCATCCAGGGCGGCAGCAACTGGCGCAGGCGCTGGATCAACTTGAAGAAGTAGTAGGGGCCGTCGATCTTGTCCATCTCGCCGGTCGTGCTGTCGCCCACCACCATGGCCGGGCGGTACACCGTCCAGGGCACCTTGCAGTCCTGGCGCACGATCTTCTCGCTCTCGTGCTTGGTCTGGAAGTACGGGTGGTCCAGGCCCTCGGCCTCCTCGAACATGTCTTCGCGGAACACGCCCTCGTACAAACCGGCGGCAGCGATGGATGAGACATGGTGCAAGTGGCCGGCGTCGATGGCCTTGGCCAGGTCCACCGTGTTGCGCGTGCCTTCGATGTTCACGGCCACCTGGGTCTCTTCGTCGGCCCCCAGGTCGTACACCGCGGCCAGGTGGTAGAAGTGGTCGATCTGGCCCTTGAGCTTTTTGATGTCGTCCGCGGCCACGCCCAGCTTTTTGGCCGTGAGATCGCCGAACACCGGCACCGCGCGGGCGGCCGTCGTGCCCCAGAAGCTGCGCAGGTCGGCCACCTTGTCAGCGCTTTCGCGGCGGATCAGGAAATGCACCACCGCTCCCTTGCGCTCCAGCAGCTTCTTGACCAGCCGCTTGCCGATGAACCCTGTTGCCCCCGTCACGAAATACTGCATGGATAACTCCTGTGTGATCGCCCGATTCTTGCGCAGGCCCACCGGGCGCGGATTCAGCACAAACCCGCGCCGAATCGGGGGCAGCCCCGGCGCCGCCAGTAGACGGCACGCTCTACACTTTTAGGAGCCGGTGCCTACACCTTGCGCGCCGTGCGGCGTACAGTCCGGCCATGCGTGCAAGGCACCCTGCCCTGACAACCCCCACCATCCACACAACGGAGGCCCCATGGTCAAGAAACTGCAGAAACTCAGCGCTGACAACAAGAAGAGCAACGCCCAACTGTCGGGCACCGTGAAGGACTCCGCCCAGCAGATCTGGCTGGCCGGCCTGGGCGCCTTCTCCAAGGCCCAGGAAGAAGGCGGCAAGGTGTTCGAAGCCCTGGTCAAGGAAGGCCTGACCATCCAGCGCAAGACCCAGGCTGTGGCCGAAGAGAAAATCTCCGAAGCCACCAGCCGCGTGACCAACATGGCCACCGACATCGGCTCCAAGGCCCAGGGCCAGTGGGACAAGCTCGAGAACATCTTCGAAGACCGCGTGGCCAAGGCCCTGGCCAAGCTGGGCGTGCCCTCCGCCCGCGACATCGAAGCCCTGAACGCCCGCATCGACGCGCTGTCCAAGGGCACGAGCAAGACTGCACCCAAGGCCGCCGCAACGAAGAAGGCAGCTCCCGCCAAGAAGGCCGCCGCCAAGAAAGCGCCCGCCAAGGCCGCTGCAGCACCAGCCAAGAAGGCCGCCGCCAAGCCCCGCGCCGCCGCCAAGAAGGCGGCGCCCGCAGCATCCAACTGATGCTGCGGCACGCTACGGCACGGGCCATCCGCCCGCGCTGAAGAGGCCCAAGACAAAACGGCTGGCATGCCTTCGGCGTGCCGGCCGTTTTGCCGTGCGGCCCGGGCGCAGCGCGCCGCGCAAGGCCTATCAGATTTGATGCAATGCAGCATCTGCCGCTCGGTTAGAGTGTCGCCAGAGACAAGCACATACCGATCCCCAAAGACGCGAAGAGGGCCCGCCCACATGGTGAAGAAAGCGCCACGCCGCACCGCAGAACGCATTCTGGAAGTCACGCTCGACCTGTTCAACCGGTTCGGCGAACCCAACGTCTCCACCACGCTCATCTCCGCCGAGCTGCGCATCAGCCCCGGCAACCTGTACTACCACTACCCTGCCAAGGACGAGCTGATCAACGCGCTGTTCGATCGCTACGAGCTGTCGCTCAACGAACTGCTGGCCGCCGCCGACGGGGTGCGCAACGTGGAGGACGCCTGGTTCTTCATGCACACGCTGTTCGAGCTGATCTGGCAGTACCGCTTTCTGTACCGCGACTTGAACGACCTGCTGTCCAAGAACCGGCGCCTGGAGACGCACTTCCAGGCCATCCTGAAGAACAAGACCCGTGCGGTGCGCGCCATGCTGGACGGCATGGGCCGTGCGGACGCGCTGCACATCGACACGCGCGAGCTGGAGGCCACGGCGACCAGCATGGTCGTGGTGCTCACCTACTGGCTCAGCTTCGAGTACGTGCGCGACCCGCGCCGGGCCCTGGAGCCCGAGAGCGCGCAGGCGGCGCTGCTGCGCGGCGCCCACCATGTGCTCAACCTGCTGATGCCGTACCTGGAGGCCGGCCAGCGCGCGCACCTGCTGCAGCTCGTGGAGGCCTACGCCGCAGCGCCCGGCTGACGGGCCTGGGCTGCCCGCCACCACCCCCATATCTTCACCAACAAGAACCTCAGGAGACACAGACCATGGCCAAGTGGACCTCTTTCCCACACGCTGGTGAATACACGTTCGATGCTGCGAGCATCAAGAAGCAATGGGCGCGCCTGCACAACGGCGACGCCGAGCCCGTCCCCAAGGAGCCGGCCGTGCTGCAGGCCTGGGCGCTGTTCCACAGCGGCGACTTCGAGAAGGCCGCCGCGGCCGGCATCGCCGCGGGCGGCGCGGGCATCACCGTCGCCAACAAGGCCACGGCGATCTATGCCAACTACCTGGAGCAAAAGGAAAAGACGCGGCTCGACCTCTTCATGCAGGTGGCAGAACGCGCCGCAGCGCAGGCCGCAGCAGAGCCCGGCAATGCCAACGCCTGGTACTGGCATGCGTATGCGCTGGGCCGCTACAGCCAGGGCATCAGCGTAGCCAAGGCGCTGGCGCAGGGCCTGGGCGGCAAGGTGAAGGAATCGCTGGAAAAAGCCATCGCCCTGTCACCCAAGCATGCCGACGCCCGAATCGCCCTGGGCGCCTTCCATGCCGAGGTGATCGACAAGGTGGGCTCGCTGATCGGCGGCATGACCTACGGCGCGAAGAAGGACACGGGCCTGAAGCTGTTCCAGGAGGCGCTCAAGCTCAACCCTGGCTCGGCCATCGGCATGATCGAATACGCCAATGCACTGGTCATGCTGGAAGGCGACAAGAAGATGAAGGAAGCCACCCAGCTGTACGAGAAAGCCGCCGCGAGCGAGCCGGTCGACGCGATGGAGCGCCTGGACATCGAGATGGCGCGCGCGGAGCTGGAAGAGGAATAAGAGGGCATCCCCCTGAGGCGCTTCGCGCCTTCCCCCTTCTCTCGAATCACTGCGTGATTCGGGAAGGGGGACACCGCCAGCGCCCGCAAGCGGGGCGCCGCCTTTGCGGCTTGGCGGCCCTTGCGCGGCGGTCGCTGGTCTGGGCAGCGACCGTTTCCACAGGTCGTGTGCAAAGAAACGCTCTTCCAGAGACTGAGCCGTCGAAGGATGGATAGGAACCACTCGGAGCCAGTGGAGGCCTACACCTCAAGATCTCACGCACAGCCGCCTGCAGCGGCAGCTCTCAGCCCCCGAAGCGCCGCGCGGCGATCTCCAGCAGTCCGTCGAAGATCAGGTTGTCCACCAGCTCGAAGGGGCGGGTCATGCTGGGCGCCATCTTCCAGCCCGCGCCGCCGGTCATCAGGCAGGCCGGCTCCTCGCCGCAGTGCTGGATCACGTGCTGCACCATGCGCTCCACGGCCCCTGCGATGGCATAGGTGCCGCCGCTGGTGAGCGCGTCGCTGGTGTTGGTGGGGAACATGCGCACCTCGCCCGTGGGCACATGCAGGCCTGCGGTGCCGGACTCCAGCGCCCGCAGCATGATGCCGTGGCCGGGCAGGATCAGCCCGCCCATGAAGCGGCCCTGGGCGTCGATGCACTCCACCGTGACCGCCGTGCCCACCATCACCACCACCAGCGGGCGCGCGGGTCCCTGGCGCAGCACATGGTGGCGCGCGCCGACCATCGCCACCCAGCGGTCCGAGCCCAGGCGCGACGGATGGTCGTAGCCGTTGACCAGCCCCGCTTCTTCCGTGGACGAGACCACCCACGAGGGCTGCACGTCCCAGATCTCCATCTGCTCCTGCACGCGCCGCTTGACGGCATCGCCGGCCACCACGCAGCCCAGCATGCGCTCGGGGTGGCGCAGCGGCGCCCAGCTGCCTTCGGCGAGCCGGTCGATGTTGTCCAGGAATTCGGCGCCATGGGCCAGCAACGGGGCCCCGGGACGGGGTGCGTCGTACAAGGCCCACTTGAGGCGGGTGTTGCCGACGTCGATGGCCAGAAAAGTCATGCGGCGGATTATCACGAGTTTTGCCGCGCACCCTGATTCGGGGGCGACACAGGGCGACACAGGGCAACCCAGGGCAACAAGGGCCGAGACGGGGCACGCCGCGGCAGTTCGCCGGCGCGGTATTGTCAAAAATCGTTTCACGTCCCTGTCCGACACGGAGGGCGCGGGCTTTGCCGCTACATTGGTCCTTCCTGTTTTTGTTTCACTCTAGGAGGTACGACATGGGTCTTTTCAGTTTCATCAAGGAAGCCGGCGAAAAACTGTTCGGCGGCAAGGAAGCCCAGGCGGCCACTGCAGCAGCCCCCACGCAGGATGAACTCAACACCAAGGCGGCCAAGGCCATCGAGGCCTACATCGCGTCGCAAAGCCTGGGCGCCACCAACGTGCAGGTGGCCTTCGACGGCACGCAGGGCAAGGTCACCGTGAAGGGCACGGCCCCCACGCAGTCGGCGAAAGAAAAGGTCACCCTGTGCTGCGGCAACGTGGCCAACGTGACCAGCGTCGAAAACCTGATGGACGTGACCAACCCCGAGCCCGAAGCCCAGTACCACGACGTGGTGCGCGGCGACACGCTCTCGGCCATCGCCAAGAAGTTCTACGGCGATGCCAACAAGTACCCCGTGATCTTCGAGGCCAACAAGCCCATGCTGAGCCACCCGGACAAGATCTATCCAGGCCAGAAGCTGCGCATCCCAGAGGTTAAATAAGCCCCCCTGAGTCGCCTTCGGCGCCTTCCCCCGAGGGGGACGCACCCCGTAGCCCGGCAAAGCCGGTTCTACGGGAAGGATGGGCCACCCCCTTAGCCGCTGCGCGCCTTCCCCCAAGGGGGACGCACCCGGTGGCCCGGCAAAGCCGGTTCCACGGGTGCACTGGCGGAGGGCGGGGGTAATTTTGGCGCGGCGGGTCGGCGCTATCGCTGGGCCGTCCAACACCGTCGAATTCAAAGAAAAATAGCTGCTACCGCTTGATGGACAAGCGCTAGCAGCTATATTTTTAGGAGCATCAGCTCTGTTTCCATGGCAAGCCGTGGAAGCGCCAGCCGCCGCGTTGGCCGCGGTGGCCCTGGGCGTCGGGGTCGCCTTCGAAGCCTTCGAGGATGTTGTAGGCGGTCAGGCCCAGTTCCGTGGCGCGGCGGGCGGCGGCGATGGAGCGTACGCCGCTGCGGCACAGCAGCACGGCGGGGGTGCCGGCAGGGACGGCGGCGCGGATCTGTGCGTCGAAGTCGGCGTTCATGGCCATGCCGGGCCACTGCTTCCAGGCCACGGCCGCGGCGCCCGGCACCTGGCCGACCCAGTCGCGCTCGGCGTCGCTGCGCACGTCCACCAGCACGGCCTGGCCGGCCTCGACCCATTGCCAGGCCTGCTGCGGGGAAACATCGCCGGCGTATCCGTCGGCGGGGGTGATCGTCGGGCTTGCTGTCATCGGTCCACTCCTTCGTGTCTCAGTCTCGGGCCTTCACCACAGCGGCGCGGGCTCTTCGCGCAGGTGGCTGCGCAGCTGCGCGTAGTCGGGCACCACCGTGGCCACGGTGTCCCAAAAGCGCGGGCTGTGGTCCATCACGCGCAGGTGGGCCAGCTCGTGCGCCACCACGTAGTCGATGATGGCCGGGCGGTAATGCAGCAGCCGCCAGTTCAGGCGGATGGAGCCATCGGCCTTGGCGCTGCCCCAGCGGGTCTGCGCGCTCGACAGGCGCAGGCTGGCCCAGCGGACGCCCAGCAGCGGCGCAAAATGGTCGAGCCGCGCGGTGAAGTGGCGGCGGGCATCGCGCATCAGCCAGGCCTGCACGGCATCGCGGATCTGCGGGGGGCTGGCGCTGTGGGGCAGGCCGATGTGCAGGCTGCGGGCTTCGGCCGGGGCTGCGCCTTCCGGCGCGGCACCGCCGGGCACCTGGGGGGGCGACGACGGCGCAGCCGACACCAGCGCCCCACCCTTGCCGGTGAAGCAGTGGCTCGGGTCCAGCACCACGGTGAGCGGCTCGCCCAGGTACGGCAGCACGGCGCCATGGGCCCAGACGATGCGCCCGCCCTCCATGCGCTGCTGGCGCTCGCGCGCTTCGGCAAGTTTGCGCAGGATCCAGTCGGCCTTCTCGCGCAGTGCTGCGTCCACCGCCGACAGCGTGACCCAGCTGGGCGCGCGCACCGCCAGCCCGTCGGCGCCCACGGTGAAGCCGATGGTGCGGCGCCGCGCGCGCGCCAGGGCATAGCCCACCACGGCGTCGCCCAGCAGCACCTCGCGGTTGGCCTGCGGATGGCGGAATTCGGCGGGGGACAGCAGCGAGGGCAGCGGCACGCCCGGGGTGTGCACGGGGGGCGTGCGGACGGCCGGGGGGGCAACGGCCGGGGCCGCGTCCGCTATATTTTCAGTAGCACTTCCCGCCCTTCTCTGGCGCGGCAGAGGCACTTTCGGTACGGAGGGGGGGCTGGCAGGCGGCAGACCGGGCGCCCCGGGCGCTGCCGGGGGCGGGTCGAACAGGTCGAGCGCCAGTTGCACCAGCCGCTGCATCACGGTGGATTACTTCCCGGGCGTGGGGGTGGTGACGCCGGTGGCAGCGGTGCTGGCGGCGGGATATGCCTCGGGGTCCAGGCGGCGCATCTCGGCCTCGATCCAGGCCTCCACCTCGCGCATCAGCTCTTCGGGCTGGCGGCCGGCACTGGCGATGGGCTTGCCGATGGACACGTCCACCACGCCGGGGCGCTTGATGAACGCCTTGCGCGGCCACACCTTGGCAGACGTCACCGCGATCGGCACCACCGGCGCGCCGGTGTCGATGGCCAGGCGCGTGCCGCCGGTCTTGTAGTTGCCCTTCTGGCCGCGCTCGATGCGGGTGCCTTCGGGGAACATGATGATCCAGATGCCCTTGTCCAGCAGCTTCTTGCCTTGCTGCACGACCTTGTTGAACGCCTGCGTGCGCTGGTTGCGGTCGATGTGGATCATGTCCAGCCGGCCGATGGACCAGCCGAAGAACGGCACGTGCAGCAGCTCCTTCTTGAACACGTACGCCAGGGGGCGCGGCATGATCGACGGCATCAGGAAGGTCTCGTACGTGGACTGGTGCTTGACCAGCAGCACCGCCCCGGCGTTCTCGCCCTGCGGCAGGTTCTCCATGCCCATCACGTTGGCCCGCACGCCCAGGATCACCCGGGCGCTGCTGATGCACAGCGACAGCCACGCCCGCGCAATGCGGTAGAGCGGGCGCCCGCGCATGCCGAACAGCGAGCCCAGCATGATGGCCAGCGTGTAGGGCACCACGGTGATGCCCATCCAGAGGAAGTGAAGGAGAGAACGGATGAAAGCCATGGAGTAAATCAAGCCTTTTAGGCCGCTACCGCTTGATGGACAAGCGCCAGCAGCTATCAATTAAATAGCATCGGGTGGAACCGCGGGAGCCACTGCAGCGGCGGCGGGCGGTGCGGGCACCGGCACGGCAGGCAGCAGCCGGTCCACAAAATCGTTCAGGCTCGCATGCAGCACGGTGCCGGGCGGGAAGCCCTCCGGCACCGCGCCGCGGGCATCGACCCGGGCCGACTGGCCGGTGCAGACCAGGTGCAGCTGCTGGGCCCCGGCGGCGGCGCCCGCCTGCAGGTGCGCGGCGCAGCTGCCCACCATCTGCACATCGTGCCGCTCCACACCGTAGCGGTCGCAGATCTGCTCGATCAGCCCCGGCGCGGGCTTGCGGCAGGCGCAGTCCTCGTCGGGCGCGTGGGGGCAGTAGAACACCGCATCGATGCGCCCGCCCACCGCGGCCAGCTGGCGGTGCATCTTGGCGTGGATGGCGTTGATGGCCATCACGTCAAACAGCCCGCGCCCCAGGCCCGGCTGGTTGGTGGCGACCACCACATGCCAGCCCGCGTGGTTGAGCCGCGCAATGGCTTCGAGCGCGCCGGGCACGGCGGTCCACTCGTCGGCGGTGGTGATGAAGTCCTCCCCCAGCGGATTGAGGGTGCCGTCGCGGTCGAGGATGGCGAGTTTCATGGGGCTTGGTTACCTTGTGAGAATCGCCAGCCTATCAGCTTGGGCCATCCGGTCAAACGGCCAGGCGGGAAAGATCCGCGACGCGGTTCATCGCGTTGTGCAGCATCTTGAGCAGGCCCAGGCGGTTCATCCGCACATCCAGCTGCTCGGCGTTGACCATCACGTCGTCGAAGAACGCATCCACCGGCGCGCGCAGCACAGCCAGGGTCTGCAGGCTGGCGGTGTAGTCGCCCGCGTCGAACTGGGCGTTGGCTTCGGGCACGAAGCGCTGCAGCGCGGCGTACAGGTCCTGCTCGGCCTTTTCCTGCAGCAGCTCGGGGTTGACGTGGGCATCCACCGGGCCTTCGACCTCGGCCTTTTTCAGGATGTTGCCCACGCGCTTGTTGGCCGCGGCCAGGGCCGGGCTTTCGGGCAGTGCGGCAAAGGCGCGCACGGCCGCCAGCTGCTTCTCGACCAGGGCCAGGCGCTGCGGGCGCAGGGCCATGACGGCGTCCACTTCCTGCGCGCGGTAGCCCTGCTCGCGCAGGCTGCCGGCAAGGCGGTCGTAGATGAAGTCGGCCAGGGGCGCCGATGCGTCGGTGATCTTGTCGCCAAAGGCGGGCACCGCACTGGCGAGCAGGTCGTTGAGCTGCAGCGGCAGGTCTTTTTCGACCAGCATGCGGATCACGCCCAGCGCATGGCGGCGCAGCGCGAACGGGTCGCGGTCGCCCGTGGGCAGGTTGCCGATGCCGAACATGCCCACCAGGGTTTCGAGCTTGTCGGCCAGCGCCACCACCACGCCGGCGGTGTTGCGCGGCAGCGTGTCGCCCGCGAAGCGGGGCTTGTAGTGGTCTTCGATGGCGTGCGCCACGGTCTCGCCCAGGCCGTCGTTCAGGGCGTAGTAGCCGCCCATGATGCCCTGCAGCTCGGGGAACTCGCCCACCATGTCGGTCACGAGGTCGGTCTTGGCGAGTTGCGCGGCTTTGTCGGCATCGGCCACCAGGGCGGCGTCGCCCAGTTGCGTGGCGATGGCTTTGGCTATTGACCTAACGCGCTCCACGCGCTCGCCCTGCGTGCCGAGCTTGTTGTGATAGACCACCTTACCGAGGCCCTCGACGCGCGAGGCCAGGGTCTTCTTGCGGTCCTGGTCGAAGAAGAACTTCGCGTCGGCCAGGCGCGGGCGCACCACGCGCTCGTTGCCGCCGGTCACGAAGCTCGTGTCTTCGGGGCTGATGTTGCTCACCACCAGGAACTTGTGGGTGAGCTTGCCCGCGGCGTCCAGCAGCGGAAAGTACTTCTGGTTGGCCTTCATCGTGAGGATCAGGCATTCCTGCGGCACGTCGAGGAACTCGGTCTCGAACGAGCAGGTGACCACGTTGGGCCGCTCGACCAGCGCGGTCACTTCGTCGAGCAGCGCCTCGTCTTCGATGGGGCGCGCGCCGTTGCCCACCTGGGCGGCGGCCGCGGCCAGCTGGCGGGCGATCTCGGCCTTGCGCTCGGCAAAGGAGGCGATCACGGCGCCGTCTTTTCGCAGCGTGGCGGCGTAGCTGTCGGCGTCGGCCAGCACCACGGGCGACACGGCGGCTTCAAACCGGTGGCCCTGCGTGCTGTGGCCCGCCGACAGGCCCAGCGCCTTCACCGGCACCACGGTGCTGCCGTGCAGCGCGACCAGGCCGTGCGCGGGGCGCACGAAGTTCACGCTGGTCCAGCCGGGCAGTTCGCAGTCGGTCTCGAGCTGGTAGCTCATGACCTTGGGGATGGGCAGCTTGGCAATCGCCTCCTGCAGCGCTTTCTGCAGGCCGTCCTGCAGCGTAGCGCCAGGCACCACGCTGTCGTAGAACAGCGCCTCGGCCTTGCCGTCCTGCGCGCGCTTGAGCGCCGCCACGGCGGCTGCCGGGTCGGACACATCCGCGCCCAGGGCCTGCAGCTTTTTGAGCAGTGCCGGGCTCGCGTTGCCGCTGGCGTCGAGCCCCACGGCCACAGGCATGAGCTTTTGCTGCACGGCCTTGTCGGCGGCCTTGTCGGCCACGCCGGTCACGTGCGCGGCCAGGCGGCGGGGCGACGCGAAGGGCGTGACCACGGACGCTGCCGTGGCCAGGCCCTGCGCCTTGAGCTGGTCTCCCAGCACGGTGGCAAAGGCATCGCCCAGCTTTTGCAGCGCCTTGGGCGGCAGCTCTTCGACAAACAGTTCTACGAGAAGGTTTTGGGTCGTCGTCATGTTCTTGTTCTCTTTCGTCCGCTCAGGCTGCCTTCTTGGCCATTTGCTCCACCCACTCGCGCGGCGCCATGGGGAAGCCCAGGCGCTCGCGGCTCTCGTAGTAGCTTTGCGCCACGGCACGGGCCAGGTTGCGGATGCGGCCGATGTACGCGGCCCGCTCGGTCACGCTGATCGCGCCGCGCGCATCCAGCAGGTTGAAGCTGTGCGCGGCCTTGAGCACCTGCTCGTAGGCGGGCAGCGCGAGCTGCTGCTCCATCAGGTACTTGGCCTGCTTTTCGTGCGCGTTGAAGGCGGTGAACAAGAAGTCCGCGTCGCTGTGCTCGAAGTTGTAGGTGGACTGCTCGACCTCGTTTTGCTTGTAGACATCGCCATAGCTCAGCGTGTCGGTCCACTTCAGGTTGTAGACGTTGTCCACGCCCTGCAGGTACATCGCCAGGCGCTCCAGGCCATAGGTGATCTCGCCCGTGGCGGGCTTGCAGTCGATGCCGCCGACCTGCTGGAAGTAGGTGAACTGCGTCACCTCCATGCCGTTGAGCCACACCTCCCAGCCCAGGCCCCAGGCGCCCAGCGTGGGGTTCTCCCAGTCGTCCTCGACGAAGCGGATGTCGTTCTTCTTGAGGTCGAAACCGAGGGCTTCGAGCGAACCCAGGTACAGCTCCAGGATGTTGGCCGGCGCGGGCTTCAGGACCACCTGGTACTGGTAGTAGTGCTGCAGCCGGTTGGGGTTCTCGCCATAGCGGCCGTCCTTGGGGCGGCGGCTGGGCTGCACGTAGGCGGCCTTCCAGGGCTCCGGCCCGATGGCGCGCAGGAAGGTGGCGGTGTGCGAGGTGCCGGCGCCCACTTCCATGTCGTAGGGCTGCAAAAGAGCGCAACCCTGCGCGTCCCAGTAGGACTGCAGCTTCAGAATGATTTGCTGGAATGTCAACATGGCGTCTGTGGCACTGGCAAGCCAGGGCCGGGCAAGTAAGGGGAAAGAAAAGGCGGTGCGCATGTCAGGCCCGCCGCCTGCAGCCACCAAAGGTTGCAAGCGCGGGCTCGCGCGCGCAACCGGTCATTTTACGGCGCTGCGGCTGGGGCCCGACAAACAAGCAGCATCCGCCCTCCCATGAAAAAAGGCCGGAGCCCTTTTGGAGCCCCAGCCTTCCCAACCAGTCACGCGGGCTATAAGCCGGTGCGTACCGGTGACCACCTTTGCGGGCAGCCCGTCGGCGCACGTGTTGTGCGCCAAGTCAAATCAACTATCCATTGCACTGGCCGGAGCGCCACCACAGGGCGCAGCCCAGGCGAGGGCCCCCGCGCAAGGGCCGCCCCGCCGCGCTGGGGGCGTCCCCCTTCAGGGGGAAGGCGCGCAGCGCCTCAGGGGGGAGCTCAATACTCCCAGAAAATCCGCTGCAGTTCCTTGCTGTCATTGGTCTTGGTCAGGGCCACCATCGCCAGGATGCGGGCCTTTTGCGGGCGCAGGTCGTGCGCCACCACCCAGTCGTACTTGTCGTCGGGCTGCTCGGCATTGCGCAGCACGAACCCATCCGGCACGCGGGCCGAGCGGATCACCTGCACGCCCTTGCCGCGCAGGGCCTTGAGCGAATCCACCGCCTGGGCGGCCACCGAGCCGTTGCCGGTACCGGCATGGATCAGCGCCTTCACGCCGGCCTTGCTGTAGGCCTCGATGCCGGTGGTGTTCATGTTGCCGTAGCCGTACACGATGTCCACCGCAGGCAGGGCCTGGATCTCGTCGATGTTGAACTCGGAGTTGGCGGTGTGGCGCTTGACGGGCGCGCGGAACCAGTAGTTCTTGCCTTCCACCACCATGCCCAGCGGGCCCCACTGGCTCTTGAAGGCCTCGGTCTTGATGTTGATGGTCTTGCTCACGTCGCGGCCGCTCTGGATCTCGTCGTTCATGGTGACGAGCACGCCCTTGCCAGCCGCGTCCTTGCTGGCCGCCACGCTCACGGCGTCGTACAGGTTCAGCGCGCCGTCGGCCGACAGGGCCGTGCCGGGGCGCATGGAGCCGACCACCACGATGGGCTTGTTCGTGCGCACCACCAGGTTCAGGAAGTAGGCGGTTTCTTCCAGCGTGTCGGTGCCGTGGGTGATGACGATGCCGTCGACGTCGGCCTGCTTGGACAGGGCCGAGACGCGCTGGCCGAGCTTGAGCAGATGCTCGTTGGTGAAGCTCTCGGACGCGATCTGGAACACCTGCTCGCCGGAGACCTTGGCGACGCTGGCCAGCTCGGGCAGGCCGGCCAGCAGCTTGTCGACGGGCACCTTGGCCGCAGCGTAGGTGGCGCTGTTGGCCGCCGAGGCACCGGCGCCGGCAATGGTGCCGCCCGTGGCCAGCACCACAACGTGGGGCTGGGCGGCCTGGGCCATGGCCACGGCGGACGCGGCCGAGAGCAGCAGGCCGGCCAGCCAGCGGTGGGCAGCGACAGCGGCAGGTGGGGAAATACGCATGATGGAAAGTCTCCTGGAACAGGTGTGTCGTGTTGTGTGTCACGGCGCCTTTGTGGCCACCGCGCCGCTTTCGAGCGGTGGCGCATCCTATGAGAGATCGACACACACCGTTGCGGAATAATCAGCAACCCCATGTGAATTTCACTCACACCCCAAAACCAGTGATCGACATATGAACCTGCGGCAGCTGGAAGTTTTTCAGGCGGTGCTCCAGACCGGCAACATGAGCGCGGCGGCGCGGCTGCTGTGCATCACGCCGTCGGCCATCAGCAAGGCGGTGGCGCACACCGAGCTGCAGCTGGGCTACCGCCTGTTCGTGCGCACGCCGGCGGGCCTGACCCCCACGCCCGAGGCGCAGGTGCTGGCCTCCGAATCCACCGGCATCCACCGCCAGCTCGACGCATTGCGCCGCACCGCCCGCAACCTGGCTGCCAGCGACACTGGCGACGTGCGCATGGCCGCGATCCCGGCGGTGAGCCACGAGTTCTTGCCGCTGCTGCTGCAGCAGCACGCGCTGCGCTACCCGCAGGTGGGCGTGGAGGTGCGCACCATCCACCAGGACCAGATGACACAGGCGCTGCTCACGCGCAGCGTGGACTTCTGCCTGGGGTTCTACAAGCACCCGCATCCGCAGATCCGCAGCGAGCTGCTGGTGAGCGGGCGCATGTACCTGGCGGTGGCCGAGGCGCTGTGGAGCCGCGCGCCCCGCGCCACCTCGCACAGCGCCCGGCTGGCGCAGGTGCCGGTGATCCGCCTGGTGGGGGACGATCCCATGCGCCAGTCCATCGACGAGATCGCGCAGCGCCTGGGCACGCCGGCGGGGCCGGGCATCCAGGTGCAGACATCGCGTCTGGCTCTGGAGCTGGTGCGACTGGGCATGGGCTGGACGGTGGTCGACTTTCTGACCGCCACGCGCCTGGACCCGGCGAGCATGGTCACGCTGGAGTTGCACGAGCTGCCGCCGATCTCGCTGTACAGCTACCACGCACGATCGTCGCCACCGGGCCTGCAGGCCACGCGCATGCTGGCGATGCTGCCGGGGGTGCTGCATGGGGCGCTGTCGGGCCAGCCGGATCGGCGGGCATAAAGAAGAAAAAACCCGCACATCTCTCAGCGAGACAGCGGGTTTTCAAGGGCGTCAGCGACTGCGTGTGCTTCGTGTGCGGCCTGCAATATTGCAAGGCTGCAATTTGGCGAGGCTACAAAGACAACGAGAACACGCAAGGCGCCTCAGGCGGATCGCTCAAGCACTCCAGCGGCGCAGCACCAGGCTGGCGTTGGTGCCGCCAAAGCCGAAGCTGTTGGACAGCACCGTGGTCAGGTCCGCATCGCGGGTCTGCGTGACCAGCGGCATGGAGCCCAGCGCGGGGTCGGGCGTGTCCACGTTGGCCGAGCCGGCGATGAAACCCTTGTTCAGCATGATCATGCAGTAGATGGCCTCTTGCACACCCGTGGCGCCCAGCGAGTGGCCGGTGAGCGACTTGGTGGACGAGAACGGCGGCACCTTGTCGCCGAACAGCGCCTGCATGGCCCGCACTTCCTGCATGTCGCCCACGGGCGTGGAGGTGCCGTGGGTGTTGATGTAGTCGATGGGCGCATCAAGCCCCTCCATCGCCTGCTTCATGCAGGCAATGGCACCGTCGCCCGACGGGGCCACCATGTCTTCGCCGTCGCTGGTGGCGCCAAAGCCCACCACTTCGGCCAGGATGGTGGCGCCGCGCGCCTGGGCGTGCTCCAGGCTCTCCAGCACCACGGCGCCGCCGCCGCCGGCGATCACGAAGCCGTCACGGTTGGCGTCGTAGGCGCGCGAGGCTTTCTCGGGCGTGTCGTTGTACTTGCTGGACATGGCGCCCATGCCGTCGAACAGCAGCGACATGCCCCAGGACAGCTCTTCGCCGCCGCCTGCGAACATCACGTCCTGCATGCCCCAGGCGATCTGCTGCGCGGCCGCGCCGATGCAGTGCGCCGACGTGGAGCAGGCAGACGTGATGGAGTAGTTGATGCCCTTGACCTTGAAGTTGGTCGCCAGGCACGCGGACACGGTGGAGCTCATGCAGCGCGTGACCTGGTAGGGCCCCACGCGGCGGATGCCCTTTTCGCGCAGCGTGTCGGCCGCCTCGATCTGGTTGTTGGGCGAGCCGCCGCCCGAGCCCATGATGAGGCCGGTGCGCGGGTGGCTGACCTGCTCGGGCGTGAGGCCGGCCTGGGCAATCGCGTCTTCCAGGGCGATCTGCGCGTACGCCGCGGCATCGCCCATGAAGCGCAGCTGCTTGCGGTCGATGCGCGACTCGATGTCGATCTCGGGCGCGCCGCCCACCTGGCTGCGCAGGCCCAGCTCCTTGAACTTTTCGACGGCCTTGATGCCGCTCTTGCTGGCGCGCAGCGAGGCCTCCACCGTGGCCAGGTCGTTGCCAATGCACGAGACGATGCCCGCGCCGGTGATGACTACGCGTTTCATGCTGCTGCTCCTGGTGCCCCCGCAGCCTGTTCCTCGCGCTTGAACAAGCCCACGCGCAGGTCATTGGCCACGTAGATTTCCTGGCCATCGGCCAACAGGCGTGCATCGCCAATCGCCATGACCAGCTTGCGCTTGATCACGCGCTTGATGTCGATTTCGTAGGTCACGAGTTTCACGTTGGGGCCCACTTCGCCGGTGAACTTCACTTCACCAGCCCCGAGCGCCCGGCCCTTGCCCGGCAGGCGCAGCCAGGTCAGGTAAAAGCCGATCAGCTGCCACATGGCATCCAGCCCGAGGCACCCGGGCATGACCGGGTCGCCCTGGAAGTGGCAGGCAAAGAACCACAGGTCGGGACGCACGTCCAGTTCGGCGCGGATCTTTCCCAGACCGTGCTCGCCGCCATCGCTGTCGATGTGCGTGATGCGGTCGAACATCAGCATGGGCGGCAGCGGCAGGCGGCCACTGTCGGCGCCGAACAGCCGGCCCTCACCCGAGGCGATCAGTTGTTCGTAGGAAAAGGAATCAGCCATCTTCAGTCGTGCTCCAGAACGGCGGGTTGGCCCGCCTCAAATCATCGTTGTAACCCACATAAAACCCACACAAGCCCCCGCTTGTGGGGCTCCATTATCAAGGCAGCAGGCGCCGCGGCGCGTTTTGGCCTACCTGGGCGCCGGGGCTCCCCGCCGCGCGCTGACGTGGATCAAGCCGCCTCCACCGTCCGCCGCCGCCGGGCCACCGCCGCAAAGACCACCGCCACGCCGCCCAGTATCCACAGCGGCCACAGCCCCCAGCGTGACACCCACCAGGCGTACGGCGTGATCGCCCAGCCCTCTTGCGCATCGAGCCCGCGGCCCCGCACCTCGCCCAGCAGAACGCCGCGGGTGTGGCGCTCCAGGGCGTGCGTCACCACCCCGCGGTGGTCGATGATGGCCGTGGCCCCGGTGTTGGTGGCGCGCACCATGGGGCGCTCGAACTCCAGGGCCCGCATGCGGCTGATGTGCAGGTGCTGGTCGATGGCCACCGTGTTGCCGAACCAGCCGATGTTGCTGAAATTGACGAACACCGTGGGCGCCTGGGCCGGGTCGATGAAGCGGGCGCCCAGCTCTTCGCCGAACAGATCCTCGTAGCAGATGTTGGGCGCTATGCGCTGGCCCGCCCAGGCGAACGAAGCCTGGCCCACCGCGCCGCGGTTGAAGTCGCCCAGCGGGATGTCCATCATGGCCGTGAACCACTTGAAGAACGGCGGGATGAACTCGCCAAACGGCACCAGATGGTGCTTGTCGTAGCGGTACGGCTTGCCAGGCGGGGCCACGCCCGCGCCCATGCCCAGCACGGTATTGGTGTAGCCGACGGTCTCGTCGCCCATCGGAATGCCCACCAGCGCCGCCTGCGGGCCCTGGGCGTAGCGCTGCTCGATGCCCTCGAGATACCCCGGAATCAGTTGCTGAGGCAGCAGCGGGATGGCGGTTTCAGGCGCCACCACCAGGTCGGCCCGGGCCTCCTGCAGTTGCCCGGCGTACCACTGGAGGGCCAGCGGCACGCCGCTGCCCGGCTGGAATTTCTCGTCCTGCGGGATGTTGCCCTGAAGCAACGCGAGGGTCAGGGGCTTGGCCTGCGCATGGGGGGGCGTGTAGCACAGGTTCACCGCGCAAAAGCGGTCGGCCGTGGCCGCGGCCAGCAGCACCGCGGCGGCGGCCGGCGCCACCCAGGTGCGCCAGCGGCCCAGATCCGCGCCACGCAGCTGCACCACGTACATCGCCAGCGCCGCGGCCACGGCGCCCACACCGTAGACGCCGATATAGCGCGCCAGGGCCGCCAGTGGACCGTCGACGTGCGCGTAGCCCCCCGCGCCCCAGGGAAAGCCCGTCCACAGCGTGCCGCGCGCCAGTTCGGCCAGCAGCCAGAATGCTCCGAAAAATATAGCACCCAGCGCACGGCTGGAGGGCGACAGGCGGCAAAAAAGCCCCAGCATCGCGGCGTAGTAGCTGGCCAAAAACGCCGCCAGCCCCAGCACCGCCGCCACCGCCAGCGGGGCCGCGAGCCCCCCGTAGGTGTGCATGGAAATGAACAGCCACCAGAACGTGCCGCACAGCCACGCGGTGGCAAAAAGCCCGCCCGTCATCGCGCCGCGCCGCCAGCCGATGGCCTGCGTCGGGGACGGCCGCACCAGCCAGGCCAGCACCGCCATCGACAGCAGTTGCAGCCACCACAGCGGCTCGCCGCTGCCGGGCCAGGCCAGCGACGCGGCCTGGGCCAGGCCCGCGGCCACCGCCAGCACCGCCTGCGGGACCAGCGGCAGTCCCGCAGATGCTCGGACGTGCGCCATCACTCGCCGCTGGCGCCGGGCTCTTGCGCCCGCGACACCTTGAACCAGCGCACCGCCCCACCCTTGGTGTGCAGCACGACGAAGTTCAGCCCCGACAGTTGCAGATGTTCGCCCCGCTTGGGCACGTGGCCCATTTCGTGGGCGATGAGGCCGCCGATGGTGTCGAAGTGCTCTCCGGGGTCGCTGCCCTGGATCAGCACGTCGAACGCCTCGCAGACACGCTCGATGGAGGTGTCGCCGCTCACGCGGTAGGTGTGGTCGGCCAGGCCGAAGATGTCGCCGTCGTCCTCGGGGATGTCGAACTCGTCCTCGATCTCGCCCACGATCTGCTCGAGCACGTCTTCGATGGTGATGAGCCCCGCCACGCGGCCGAACTCGTCGATCACTATCGCCAGATGGCTGCGGTTGCCACGGAACTCGCGCAGCAGGTCGTTCAGGCCCTTGCTCTCGGGCACGAAGATGGCGGGGCGCAGCAGCGCGCGGATGTTGAGCTCGGGCGCCCGCTGCAGCTTGAGCAGGTCCTTGGCCAGCAGGATGCCGATGATGTTCTCGCGCTCGCCCTGGTACACCGGAAAGCGCGAGTGCGCGGTGTGGATGACCAGGTTGAGCAGGTCTTCGAAGGGCGCTTCGATGTTGATCAGATCCATCCGCGGCGCGGCGACCATCACGTCGCCCGCCGTCATGTCGGCCATGCGGATCACGCGCTCGAGCATCACACGCGCTTCGGCGCCAATGACCTCGTTGTCTTCGGCCTCGGCCAGGGTCTCGATGAGTTCTTCCGTGGAGTCCGGGCCGGGGTGGATGAACTCGGCCACTTTCTGCAGGAAGGTGCGCTTGTCTTCCCTTTCGGGCGGTCGCCCAGGGTGCGCGGGGTGCGGCTCGGACACTGTCTTGGAGTGCAGGACGTGCGGTAGTGGATCAGGCCCCTAGGATAGCGGATTGTTGTGACAGGGCGTCGCTCGCCGTGCACCGGCCCCGCACCCGCCCATCGCCACGACCGTCCCGCGGGCGGGGCGGATGCATGCCCCCGCCGTTCATTCGGCCGACTGGTGGCGCGCGTGCTGCACGCCGCTGCGCACTTCCTGCACGTTGGCCAGGAAATCCCAGAACTGCTTGGCCTGCTTCTTGAGCTGGTAGTCCACCTCGGCGAACTGCTGGCCCACGATCTCGGCCATGCGGGTGTCAAAGCTGGCAGGCGGAATCTGCAGGTACGCCTCGGACTCCGAGCCGTCGCGGCGCACCGTGGCGCCGGCGCTGCGTGCGATCTTGAGCATGGCCGTGTTTTCGGACAGCGCATGGATGAACACCATGTTCACGCCTTCGTTGCGGGCGTGCATCACGGCGCGCTCGAACAGCCGCGCGCCGAACCCGCGGCCCCGGGCCTGCTTGAGCACGGACACGCCGAACTCCGCGCAGTGCTTGTGCTCGGGGTGTTCGGAAAAAGCCAGATGGGCCATCGCGATGAGTTCGAGGCGGCGGTTGTAGATGCCGAAGATCTCGTCGCGGTTGAAATCGAGTTGCTCGGCGTAGCGGCGGATCTGCTCGTCGTTGGCCGCATAGCCGAACCGCAGGTAGCGGTCCGACGGCTCCAGCTGCAACAGATGCTGGGTGATGCGCTCGCGGTACGAGGGCCCCAGGGCACGGATGGGAACCATCACGGGAACCTCCTTCTTGACGCGGCTTTCCGCCGCCGATGGAGCACCTGTCACAGGGCGCAGCATGCCCCTGCCTACGTACCAGGATGCCTTGAGCCAGTCTTTCGTTGCGAACATGGATCGAATATAAGGGTTTTCCCTCATTATTTCCACACTTTTTGTTGCATTGCAGCAAAGTAGTGAGGTGACTCAGTTTACGGCCGAAAATGGCATTTGCGCTTGCTGGCATTTCGTCGTATGCTATTAAAAATATAGCAAACATCACCGTGACGGCCCCGCAACAGTCCCTGACGCGACCTTTGCGCTACCGGCGATGCCGCGCATACAGCACATCGGGAGCCCGAACAGGCGACAGAAGCGGCGCGACCACCTGGCTACTTTGCAACCAACGGGCTATCAGGCATCCGGAGCAGATCCAGAGGGTGTGATCTTGCAAGATCGCCCTGCAATGCCGGGGCAACTACACAGTCGCCCGCGGGTAGCACACCTCGCGCTTGCCCCGCATTCCCATCAACGCCACGTGGAAGCCGGAGCACCGCAACGCGGTCAACCAACAGCGCCACATGGTCGCCCAACTGAAGGTCCAGTTGTTTCAAGCGTTCGGTGTCGCCAACCTTGACATTGCCCTCCCATGCCTCGATGCGCACTGACTGCATGTTTTTCGCACTGACTTCGAGCAGAGGATTCTTACCTTTCGTCGCACGCTCATCGCACGCAGCGTCGTTTTTGTCCGCTGAGGCCGGCCCGCCAGCCGCACAACGACCGCATTGCGTCGATTGCAGGTCCAGATGGGCCACCTCGCCACGCACCTCCACGGAACGGCCGGAGACCTGTAGGCGCTCTACAGGCTCCAGGGCCTCCACCAACGCATGCGAAAGCGCCAAGCCCTGGAAGTGCTTCGGCAGCTTGATTTTGCCGATCCATTGGTCTTGCACGTCGGAAGTCTCCGCGTTCTGGGGGAGTTCCCGGGGCTTCCAGCGCAGAACCAGGGTGTCGCCCTCGCGTACCACTGTCAGCGGCGGCTCGGCATGCCAACCGGGCCGTTCTTGTGCCCGTGCCCCTTTGCGGCGGCCTTCTCGTCGAAGGTGAAGACTTAGAGTGATATCGCTTGTATTGCTTAGCACGACACGCGTTGGGGGCACATAGCCTTGTGCGTCGTCGGAATCGCCATCGATGCGCAGTCGCGTAACGCCTATCAGTTGTGCAGCAGGGATGGTGTATTCGCGGCTGTCGCCGTCCTTGGCCTTGAAGCGGTCCATCCCGCTGATGGCCAGCAGGACCCAGAACATGACGAACACACCGGCAAAGAGCCAGGGGCCCAGCTTGCGCGGCGCGCCCGCCCGGGAGCGAAACCGCGCCATCACGTGAGCTCCTTTTCGCGCAGGTGCTGGTAGGTTTGCCACCACAGCAGCATCGGCAGGGCCAGCCAGAGCGCGGCGTTCAGTGCATGGGTCTCGGCGCCCAGCGTTGCAGCCCCGTCCCGCCACCAGGCAAAGAGCACCTCGTCCCGCGGACGCGACAGCACGGAGACCATGACCGTGGCGATGAACAGCACCACGCCGAGCACCAAGGTCTTGAGCATCGCCACCTTGCGAAAGTACAGCGAGCCCGTCACGGCCGCCCCCTGCAGGGCCCAGGCGGCAATGAAGAGCCCCCATTGCTGCGGGATGCTGAGCAGGGCTTCGCGCAGCGGCTGGCGCAGCAGCGGCACAAAGAGCGCGTAGTTCTGCGGATCGAGGTTGGCAGGGTCCGCCCAGGCCGCCCGCATCGCCAGCGCCACACCCTGCGCAGGCCACGAGATCGCCAGGAACAACAGTGTGTAGGCCACGGGGTATCCGACGACCACGACGCCTACGCACAGCAGCCACTTTTCCAGCACCGACGCCGGACGCATCAACACCAGCAGCGCGGACTCGCGCCGCGCCATGCCGTCGAAGTACCGCCCCGCAAACACGAACCCCGTGAGGTACAGCCCCCAGAAGTAGAAGGCCGACTGCCCCCCGGTCACAAACACTTCTCCGCGCGACACGCTCAGGCTGAACACCAGCAGAACGCAGTACAGAATGCCCGTCACCAGCAGGTGGCCCAGGTACTGCCGCATGTGCTCCGCCCAGTGGGCACGGGCCAGCAGCGTGAAGCGGTGCCACGAAAACGAGGCGCTGCCTGCGCTCGACAGTGGTGTGGATGCGGGTGCAGATGGGTGGTTGTTTGCGTTGCTCATGCCGTCTCCCTGGCCGCCGGGGCCGCGCGCAGCGGGGCCAGTGCCTGCAGCACCTGGTCCCGGTTCAGGCTCAGCGCCTTGTACAAAAGCTCCAGCTGCACCGAGCTGCCTGTCGGCACGGTCGCGCCAGGCTCGTTGGAGCGCAGAGCGACATAGGCCAGTTGCTGGCCGATGCGCTCCTGGTACAGCAGCGCGCCGCCCGCCTGCACGCGCGCAGCGTCGTCGTCCTGCGCCACGCCCATGTGCAGCCAGCGCGCCAGCTCGTCCATGCGCGCCGACAGCGCCAGCCGCCCCTGGTCGATGAACCAGATGTGGCTCAGGATGCTCTCCAGGTCGTGCGCCTGGTGGGTGCTGATGAGCACCGCGCGGTGCGCGTGCTCGGGGCGCTGCAGGAGCTTGCGAAACTGTGTGCGGCCCACGATGTCGAGGCCGTTGGTGGGCTCGTCCATCAGCAGCAGCGGCGTGCACGTGGCCAGTGCGAAGGCGATGGCGGCCTTCTTTTTCTGCCCCAGGCTCATGGACTCGAACCGCGCTGTGGCCGGCACCTCCAGCTCCGCCAGGTACTCGTTCAGCAGCGCGTTTGAAAAGCGCGGGTAGAACACGCCCTGCGTGGCGGCCAGTTGCGCGCACGTCAGGTTGGGCAGGTGGAATTCTTCCGGCACGATGTAGATGGACGCCAGCAGGTCCGCAGCGCGTGCGCGGGGGTTGCGCCCCAGCACCTGCAACTGCCCGGCCCAGGGCGTGAGCAGGCCACAGATCAGCTTGAGCAGCGTGGACTTGCCACTGCCGTTGCGCCCGAAAAGGCCGTAGATGCCGGGCTGCTCCACACGGGCGGCAAAGCCGTCATACAGCAGGTGTCGGCCATAGCCGAACTGCAGGTTGTCGATAGCGATCATGAACAATCCGTAACACCCCCGGGGCCGAGGGCGCGCGGATTGTCACACAGGCTCGGAAGGTGCTTGCGTGGGGCTCAGACGGGCACTGCGGTCGTCGCCTTCACGCGGTCGAGCACGAAGCTCGTCTTGCAATCCTGCACGCTCGGGTGCTTGAGCAGCGTGTCCATGATGAAGCGGCTGTAGTGCGCCATGTCCGCCACCACCACGCGCAGCAGGTAGTCCATCTCGCCGGTGAGCGACGCGCATTCCACCACCTCGGGCCAGGTCTGCACGCTCGCGCGAAACAGGTCCATGGGGTTGCGCTTGTGGCTTTCGGTGTGCTTTTCCAGCCGCACGTTGAGGTACGCCGTGAGCCCCAGGCCCACCGCCTCGGGCGGGACCAGCGCCACGTAGCGCTCGATCACGCCGCTGTCCTCCAGACGCTTGACGCGGCGCAGCACTGCGCTGGGCGACAGGCCCACCTGCTCGCCGATGACGTCATACGTCTCGCGGCCGTTTTCCTGCAGACGGCGCAGGATGGCGCGGTCCAGCTTGTCGAGTGCGTCAAAGGCTTTCATGGCGCAGGATTCTACGAAATTGCACAGATTTTCGGCCGCCACATTGCGGGCTCGGGTATGTCCCGATAGTGACAAAAGCCGCTCCCACGAAGAATGAATCCTGCAAAAAAGAACGACCGTTCTATTTTGCGAATACAAGAAATCACATCACTGGAGACAAACACATGACAGGATTTTTGAGCCGCTTTCTGCGGCGACTGGTGCTGGCGGCGACCGCGGGGCTTTTGCTGCTGGGGGCGGGTGCGCACGCACAAAGCGGCTACACGCAGACGCGCTATCCCATCGTGCTGGTGCACGGGCTGTTCGGCTTCGACTCGGCCCTGGGCATCGACTACTTCTACGGCATCCCCGACGCGCTGCGCCAGGGCGGCGCCAAGGTCTACGTGGCCCAGGTCTCGGCGGCCAACAGCAGCGAGGTGCGCGGCGAGCAATTGCTGGCGCAGGTCAAGACCATCCTGGCGATCACGGGTGCGGCTAAGGTGAACCTGGTGGGCCACTCGCACGGCGGGCCCACCACCCGCTACGTGGCCGGTGTGGCGCCGCAGCTGGTGGCCTCGGTCACCTCCATCGGGGGCGTGAACAAGGGCTCGCGCGTCGCCGACATCCTGCGCGGCGTGGCGCCGGCGGGGTCGGTGTCCGAGACCGTCGCCAACGCCGCGGCCAAGGCGCTGGTCAGCCTGATCAACCTCACCTCCGGCGGCACCGGCCTGCCGCAGATGCCCACCGCCGCACTGGACTCGCTCACCACCGCGGGCCTGGCCAGCTTCAACCGCCGCTTCCCGCAGGGCCTGCCCAGCGGCTGCGGCAGCGGGGCCGAGCTGGTCAACGGCGTGCGCTACTACTCGTGGACGGGCACGCAGCCGCTGACCAATGTGCTCGACGCCAGCGACGGCCTGCTCAGCGTGCTGAGCCTGGTGTTCGGCGAAGCCAACGACGGCCTGGTGTCGGCCTGCTCGTCGCGCCTGGGCAAGCACCTGGGCGACTACCGCCAGAACCACCTGGACGAGGTGAACCAGCTGGTGGGCCTGCGCGACTGGTTCTCCACCGACCCGGTGACGCTGTACCGCCAGCACGCCAACCGCCTGAAGGCGCAGGGCCTGTAAGCCATGCAGCGCAGCCGCGTGATCGCAGGAGTGGCCGTGCTGGCCGCCGTGGCCGGGGCTGCGCTCTGGTGGTTTCAACCCGCCTCCCAGGCCGGCGCACCCGGAACGGCAGTCCACGGCGCGCCGCCCGCCGCAGAGCGGCAGGCCGCGACCCTGGGCGCCGCCGCGCTGCACGGGGGCGCGCCCGGCAGCGCCGTGGGCGCACGGCGATCTGCGGCGGACGCGGACCTCTCCGACCCTCTGCTCGTCCAGGGCCTGCGCGACACGCTCGAAGCCCTGCTGATGGAAGCCGGCGACGTGAGCGACCCGGCCGCCCTCAAGCAGCGCCTGGCCGCCCTGGTGGGCCGGCACTTTCCGGCGGCACTGGCCGCCCGGGCGCTGGCGCTGGCAGAGCGCTATGTGGACTACCGCGTGGCGCTGGGCCAGCTCCACGGCCCAGCTGCAGCGCAGGACCTGAACGACCCGCGCGCGCTGCGCGATGCCATGCAGGCGCGGGACAAGGTGCGCCTGCAGTTCTTCGACGGCGCCGAATACGACGCGCTCTTCGCGCGCGAAGCCGCACTGGACCGCTACACCCTGGCGCGCCTGGAGATCGCACGCAACACCGGCCTCAGCCCCGAGCAGCGGGCCCAGGCCCTGCAAGCCGCTGACAGCGAACTGCCCCCGGAGCGCCGCGCCGAGCGCGCTGCATCTACAGAACACATGGCGGCGGCCGCCCAGACCGCCGCTTTCAATGCGCAGAACGCGAGCGACCTCACGCGCCACCAGGCCCGCAGCGCCCAGTACGGCGAGGCCGCCGCCCACGCGCTGGCGCAGCTCGACCGCGACGAGCAGCACTGGCAGCAGCGGCTCGACCAGTACAGCCAGGCCCGCGCGCAGCAGGGCGACCAGAGCGCCGCGGCGCAGCAACTGCGCCAGCAGCTGTTCAGCAGCGAAGAGCAGCAGCGCCTGGATGCGGCGCTGGCGCTGCGCAGGCTGGGTGCCGCGCCCGCGGGCTCCTGAGCGCCACGCTGCCACGCCCAGGCTTTCGACGCCACAGCGCTCCCAGACTGCGCCAAATTTTTACCATTCGCAAGATTCCTGCAAATCACGAGCCCCAGCGTCTTGATTACGCCAGAAACATGAGGCCATGCGCGCCTACAGTCGATGCCATTCACCCCACCACGAATGCCGGAGACACCCCATGAACGCCGCCCTGCCGCAAGAAACCGCCGCCCAGCTCGAAGCCTGGGACAACCCCATGGGGCTGATGGGCTTCGAGTTCATCGAGTTCACCTCGCCCACGCCCGGCGTGCTGGAGGCGGTGTTTGAAAAACTGGGCTTCACGCTGATCGCCAAGCACCGCTCCAAGGACGTGGTGCTGTACCGCCAGAACGGCATCAACTTCATCCTGAACCGTGAACCCCACAGCCAGGCGGCCTACTTCGGCGCCGAGCACGGCCCTTCGGCCTGCGGCCTGGCGTTTCGCGTGAAGGATGCGCACAAGGCGTACAACCGCGCGCTGGAGCTGGGCGCCCAGCCCATCGAGATCCCGACCGGCCCGATGGAGCTGCGCCTGCCCGCCATCAAGGGCATCGGCGGTGCGCCGCTGTATCTGATCGATCGGTTCGAAGACGGCAAGTCCATCTACGACATCGACTTCGAATTCATCGAAGGCGTGGACCGCCGCCCCGTGGGCCACGGCCTGAACCTGATCGACCACCTCACGCACAACGTGTACCGGGGCCGCATGGGTTTCTGGGCCAACTTCTACGAAAAGCTGTTCAACTTCCGCGAGATCCGCTACTTCGACATCCAGGGCGAGTACACGGGCCTGACGTCCAAGGCCATGACCGCGCCCGACGGCAAGATCCGCATCCCGCTGAACGAAGAGTCCAAGCAGGGCGGCGGCCAGATCGAAGAATTCCTGATGCAGTTCAACGGCGAAGGCATCCAGCACATCGCCCTCATCTGCGACAACCTGCAGGACGTGGTGGACAAGCTGGGCATGGCCGGTGTCGGCCTGGCCACCGCACCCAACGACGTCTACTACGAGATGCTGGACACCCGCCTGCCCGGCCACGGCCAGCCGGTGGCCGAGCTGCAGTCGCGCGGCATCCTGCTGGACGGCACCACGGCCGACGGCACGCCGCGGCTCTTGCTGCAGATCTTCTCCACGCCCATGCTGGGCCCGGTGTTCTTCGAGTTCATCCAGCGCGAGGGCGACTACCGCGACGGCTTCGGCGAGGGCAACTTCAAGGCGCTGTTCGAATCGCTGGAACGCGACCAGATCCGCCGGGGCGTGCTGAACACCTGAGACGTCAGACATCCTTGGGTTAACCCTGGGCAGGTGCCTATACTGCGCGCTCCCCGGAACTCAAAAGGATCCCGATGTCGCTCCGTACTCTCTGGCTGTCCAGCATCGTCCTGGCTGCTGCTGCAGCAGCAGCCATGCCCGCCCTGGCACAAAACCCCGCCGCCCCGCTCACCATCGTGGTCCCCTACCCTGCGGGCGGCCCGCTCGACATCTCGGCCCGCATCGTGGCCGAAGGCACGACCCAGCTGGGCCCCATCACGGTGGAGAACAAGCCGGGCGCGGGCGGCAACACCGGGGCGGACCAGGTCGCCAAGGCCGGCAAGACCAGCAACCAGGTGCTGATGGGCGCGGTGGCCACCCACGCGGTGAACCCGTGGCTGTACAAGAACTTTCCGTACAACCCCATCAAGGACTTCAAGCCCCTGGTGCTGGTGGCGCGCACGCCCAACGTGCTGGTGGTGAACGCGGAGAACGCCGCCAAGCTCGGCATCAAGACCACGCCGGACCTGGTGCAGTACCTCAAGAAGAACCCGAACCAGTTCAAGTACGGCTCGGGCGGCAACGGCAGCATCGGCCACATCGCGGCCGAGATGTTCGAGTCGCTCACCAACACCAAGATGGACCACACGCCGTTCCAGGGCTCCAAGCCCGCGCTCGCGGCGCTGGAGTCCGGCCAGGTACTGCTGGTGTTCGACAACCTGGCGTCGGCCCTGCCGCAGATCCAGTCGGGCAAGTTCCTGGCGCTGGGCGTGACCACGCTAAGCCGCAACGAGGCGCTGCCCAACGTGCCCAGCATCAACGACAGCGTGCAGGGCTTCAACGTGTCCACCTGGTTCGGCCTGTTCGCCCCGGCCTCGCTGCCCGACGCAGACGCGCGCCGCTACGCCACCGCCTTTGCGGCGGCCATGCATTCGCCCGCCGGCAAGGAGAAGTTCAAGAAGATGGGCATCGCGCCCGAAGAGCTCACGCTCGACACGTTCGCCCAGTTCGTGCGCTCGGAAAACAGCAAGTACGAGTTCCTGATCCGGGCCGCAAAGATCAAGATCGATTAAGCAGCCGCCAGGGCAGGTGCGCGCCACCCCGGCGCGCGGTCAGGGCGGCAAGGAGTACCAGAAAATGGGACAAGCCCCTGTCGTCTATGGCCAATCCGCCCGCCCACCCCGCGGCGACTACTCGCGTGCCAGCGAGGACTACACCTGCCCGCAGGACTACGCGGCCTACACCGCCGCCGACCACGACACCTACCGCCGACTGTACGAGCGCCAGCGCGCGCTGCTGCCGGGCCTGGCCAGCCAGGCGTTCATCGACGCCCTGCCCTCGCTGGGCGCAAGCGACCGCATCCCGCGCTTCGAAGAGGTCAACGAGCGCCTGTTGAAAGCCACCGGCTGGGAGCTGGTGGGCGTGCCGGGCCTGATCCCGGAAGTGCCCTTCTTCACGCTGCTGGCCAACCGCAAGTTCCCGGTGACGGACTGGATCCGCAAGCCCGAGGAGTTCGAGTACATCGTCGAGCCCGACATCTTTCACGACCTGTTCGGCCATGTGCCGCTGCTGTTCAACCCCGTGTTCGCGGACTACGTGCAGCGCTACGGCCAGGGCGGCCTGAAGGCCCAGGGGCTGGGCTCGTGCGAGATGCTGTCGCGCCTGTACTGGTACACCATCGAGTTCGGGCTGATCCGCGAGGCCGGGCAGTTGCGGGCCTACGGAGCGGGCATCCTGAGCTCGTCGGGCGAACTCGCGTATGCGGTGCAGAGCCCCGAGCCGCAGCGCATTGCGCTGGCGCTGGAGCGGACGATGCGCACGCGCTACAAGATCGATACGTACCAGCAGACGTATTTTGTGATCGACAGTTTCGAGCAGCTGTTCGAGATGACGGCCGCCGACTTTGCGCCGATCTACGAGCGGCTCAGGGGCCTGCCGGAGTTTGCGGCGGATGAGCGGGACGCCGTGCCCGCCTGACCCGGAGCCTCTCCATTGCCAGGGCATGTCTTCGCGTCGGCGGCCCATGGTGGGCGGGCCATCGTCGTGGTTCCACACACACGCACCGGGGCATGCATGGCACCGCCGTGGCCCCACGCGTTCGATCAACGGCCGCGGTGCAGGCCGCACCGGCTGATGCCGTGAAGCTGGCTTTGCCGGGCCTCAGTCCAGATAGAAGCCAGACGCCTTCACCACCGGCGCCCATACCGCCAGCCCCGCGTCCTGGGCGGCGCGCAGCTCAGCCGGTGAGCCGGGCCTGGGCTGCAAGCCGATGGCCATCAGCCGTGCGTACACGTCGCGCTCCGCCAGCACCTTGCGCAACGCCGTGTTCCACTGCGCAATCGCCGCTGGCGGTGTGGCGGCGGGGGCATACAGGCCGTACCAGCCCTTGACCTGCGTGCCCGGGTAGCCGCTCTCGGCAAAGGTCGGCACGTCCGGCAGCAGGGGCGCCCTGTCGCGGCCGGACACGGCCAGCACCTGGACCTTGCCGCTGCGGTGCATCTCCAGCATGTCGCCCAGGGTGTTGATGCCCGCCGGAACATGGCCGCCCGCCATGGCGGTGACCAGGGGAGCGCCGCCCTGAAAAGGCACGTGCACCATCGGCAACTGCGTGACCTGCCCCACCAGCAAGCCGAAGAAATGCAGCGGGCTGCCCGCCGCAGGCGATCCGAAGCTGGCGCGCTCGGGCGACTGCCGGGCCCACTTCACGAAGTCGGGCAAGGTCTTGGCACCGGCCACGCTGCCGGCCGCCAGCACATACGGAAACTCCGCCACCATGGAGATGGGCGCGAGGTCCGACACCGTATACGCGAGCTTGCGAAAGACCAGCGGATTGGTGACCGTGAGCGCCTCGGGCGCGAGCATCACCACGCTCCCATCGCTCGGTGCCGACTTGAGCGCCGCCGCGGCAATCCGCCCGCCCGCGCCCGGCCGGTTGTCGACGATGACCGGCCGGCCCAGCTGAACCGACAGCTTCTCGGTGAGCAACCGCGCCACGGCGTCGGCCGATCCGCCCGCAGGAAAGCCGACCACGATGCGGGCGGGCGCGTCGGTGGGCTGCGCCAGTGCGGGCGACATGGCACACACCGCA
The DNA here is from genome assembly GCF_044542805.1 of Acidovorax sp. NPDC077693. Classification (NCBI taxonomy): domain Bacteria; kingdom Pseudomonadati; phylum Pseudomonadota; class Betaproteobacteria; order Burkholderiales; family Comamonadaceae; genus Acidovorax; species Acidovorax sp. NPDC077693. The sequence continues at coordinate 78,384 of NZ_JBITVD010000017.1, forward strand.
GCCAGCGCGATCGCCCAGGAGCGGCGCAGGCAGCGGACGGAGAGGGAAGCGGGCATGGCAATGTCCTTCACGGTGGGGGTGGAACTGCGCGCCGGGCGGCCGCGCCATCGAGCCCCAGGTTATCCCTGCGGCGGACACCCCGTTATCGAAATCCGGCAAATGTGGGGTGGCCTGTTGCGAGTGCGCAGAACCCCTGCGCGCGCGCTTGCGGCGGCCCGGGTGCGGGGCTACGCTGAGGTTTTGCCCCCTTCGCCTGCGCCACCCATTGCGTCGCCGCCGCCACTGCCATGCACTCGACATCCCCCTATGCCTCGCACCGCACGCCCACCCTGGCGCGCAACACCGTCACCACCACACAGCCCCTGGCCGCCCAGGCCGGGCTGCGGATGCTGCAGGCAGGAGGCAATGCCGTGGACGCGGCCCTCGCCGCCGCCATCACCCTCACCGTGGTGGAGCCGATCATGAATGGCATCGGTGGTGACCTGTATGCGCTGGTGTGGCACCAGGGCGAACTGCACGGCCTGAACGCGACCGGAGCAGCCCCGGCCGCATGGCGGCCGGAGCGATTCGCCGGCCAGTCGCAGATGCCGCGCACCGGCTGGGACGCCGTCACCGTGCCGGGCCAGGTGTCGGGCTGGCGCGCGCTGTCGGACCGGTTCGGACGCCTGCCGTTCGCGCGCCTGTTCGACAGCGCCATCGGCTACGCGGACAACGGGTTCGCGGTGTCGCCCTTCATCGCGTCGGTCTGGCCCCAGCTGGCCGAGCTGGTGCGTGGGCAGCCGGGGTTCGACGCCGCCTTCCTGCGCGAGGGGCGCGCTCCAGCGGCGGGGGCGTGGTGGCGCTTTCCCGACCAGGCCCGGACGCTGGCCGACATCGCGGCCACGGGCGGAGAGTCGTTCTACCGGGGAGCGCTGGCTGAGCGCATTGCCGCGCATGCGCAGGCCACTGGCGGTGCGCTGACCGATGCCGACCTGGCGGCCCACCAGCCGCAGTGGGTGACCCCGGTCACGCAGCGCTACCGCGGGCTCACCTTGCACGAAATTCCGCCCAATGGGCAAGGCATCGCCGCGCTGATGGCGCTGGGAATGCTCGAGCACTTCGACGTGCGGGGAGCGGGCCTGGACACCGCTGCGGCGGCGCACCTTCAGATCGAGGCGATGAAGCTTGCCTTCGCCGACCTGCACGCGCACGTGGCCGACCCTGCGCACATGCAATGCACCACGGCGCAGTTGCTGGACCCGGACTACCTGGCACGCCGCGCCCGGTTGATCGACCCGCGCCGGGCCCAGGCGCCCGCGCCCGGCGCGCCGAGGGCCGCAGGCACGGTCTATCTCGCCGCCGCGGATGCCGACGGCATGATGGTCTCGCTGATCCAGTCCAACTACTTTGCCTTCGGCTCGGGGGTGGTGGTGCCGGGCACCGGCATCGCGCTGCACAACCGGGGCTGGAACTTCAGCCTGGAGCCGGGCCACCCCAACCAGGTGGCGCCCGGCAAGCGGCCCCTGCACACCATCATCCCGGGCTTCGTCACCGATGCCGCGGGCGACCCGCTGATGGCTTTCGGCGTGATGGGCGGGTTCATGCAGGCCCAGGGCCATGTGCAGATGCTGTCGCGCCTGGCCGACTTCGGGCAGGCACCCCAGGCCATGAACGATGCGCCGCGCTTCATGGTCTCGCCGCTGGACCATGCCGTGAAGCTGGAAGCGCACATGCCGTCGGAGGTGGCGCAAGGCCTGCAGGAGCGGGGGCACGCGGTGCAGACGCTGCCCACGGGGCACCTGGACTTCGGCGCGGCCCAGATCGTGCAGCGCGCACAGGAGGGCTACTACGTCGCGGCCTCCGACGGGCGCCGCGATGGCCAGGCCGTGGGCTACTGAAGGGCGCGGATGGCCCGGATGCTCCACCGTGGTGCGCAGTGCGTGGATTTCCGCCGTTCACCGAGCGGCCCGGGTGGGGCGAGCTTGCCGCGCACCGGGATGCAGCACGGGCCGGCTGGCACGGCCCGTGCATCCGGCTTGCGCAGCCCCGGGGGCCCGCCTCGGCATCCGGTGGGCCGACAGGCCCCCGGGATCCTCTGCACGCACTGAGCCGCCAAGTGTGCGCTGCTGTTGCGGGTACGGGCAACGCCGCAGGCCGCCCGAGACCGCAGTTGCACCCGGCGCGATGATTCACGCAGAGGACCCTGAGGGTTTGCGTGAAGAGCTTCTTGTCCCGGCTTGCCTGACATTTCAGGCGGCAGTGCCTGTGTGCAGGCGACCCTTTTCAGGAGTCCGATGGTGGTCCGTGCCGTTGTCAAAGACCGTTGCGCCCCCGATGGCACCGTGCCCCGCGCCGCATGGCATGGCTGCGCGGACACGGCGGATGTGCAAGAGCATGCGGGTTCGCTGCCGGAGTGGGCATTGCAGTACGAGCAATTGTCCGGCGGTGCATTCCATGGCCGCGTGGAGCAGATTCACCTGCCCGGCGCTTACATGGTCAAGGAAACCATGAACCGGTCGGTCCGCCAGCAGGGCGAGATCGGCCGGGACATGTATGGCTTCGCGCTGGTGCTGCAGCCCGAGGGCGAGGCCATCTGCAACGGTCAGCGCCTCGGCGCCACCTCGCTGCTGGTGGGGCGGGGCGACGATCTGGACCTGTGCAACACCCGTGCGTCGCAGATCGGCGCCTTGTCGGTGGACTGCGATCTGGTCCACACCATCTCCCAGGGCATCTACCACCGGCCGCTGGCGCCGTGGCTGGCGCAACAGGTGGTGGTCGACGTGGGGCCCCAGGTCGCCGGCGATCTGCGCGCGCACCTGAACCGCGTGTTCCTGCAGGCCGATCGGCCCCAGGCCCGCCACTGGCAGGGCGAAGCCGCCATGTCACGCGTGCGGGACGACATGCTGCTGGCCTTTCTGGACGCCCTGCCGCTCGACACCGACATCTCGCACCTGAAGTCCGTCGCCCAGCGCCGGCGCGTGGTGCACCGTGCGCGGGAGATGATGCTGGCCCGCGTGGATCAGCCGCCGTCGCTGCTGGAGGTGTGCCGCCACGTGGGTGCCAGCCACCGCAAGCTCCACTACTGCTTTCAGGACATCCTGGGCATGAGCCCCGCCCGCTACCTGCGGGTCTTGCGCCTCAATGGCGTGCGACGCCAACTCCAGTCGCGGCGCGACCCGCATGCGGGCGTGCAGGACGTGGCAGCCCTGTGGGGGTTCTGGCACCTCGGGCAGTTTTCGGCCGACTACAAGCGCCTGTTTGCAGAACTGCCTTCGCAGACGCTGCGCAGGGCCTGACGCCCCACCGGCCGGCGGATGCGGGCCCTGGCTGGCCTGCGCACGGCCCCGAGTACCGAGGTACCTGGACTCGACAGCCTGATCCGAACGGCCGGTGCAACCAGTGCGGCCTGCGCCCCCCGTTCAGTTCCGCCCCACCTCATCCAGGCACTCCGCCATCACGCCGGGGTCAAACGCCATCTGCACATGCGCCACCCCCTCCACGAACCGGTTGTCGGCCCCCGGCAGGCTCGCCGTGGTGGCCGGAAACACGATGTTGTCGCAGTTCGAATACCAGCAGGTGAACAAGGCCGCGCGCCCCGCAGGCTCCGCTTTCTGCAGCGCCCCCACCCACTCCCCCGCCAGGCTCATCTGCCGCCCATTCACCGCCCGGCTGAACCGCCCCAGCCACGTCCCGCCGTGCGGCGTGCCCAGCGTCAGCACGCGGTGCACCCTCCCATCGGCCTGGTGCGCCCGCAGCCACGCCCGCGCGGCCAGCCCGCCCATGCTGTGGCACACCAGCACGGGGGCCTGCCCCGTCGCTGCGGCCACGCGCGCCACGGCGTCGTCGATGGTGTTGGCGTACTCGTCGATGGAGCCCATCACCGGCTCCAGATTGACGGCCACGTACGCATGGCCGCGCGCCTTCAGGTGCGCGAACCACGGCAGCCACAGCCCCCGGTTGCACATGAACCCGTGGACCAGCACCACGCCGCGCCGGCCCGTGGGCTGGGCCGGCAGCCAGTCGGGCAGCGACTGGTGGCGAAACGGCTGGCGCCAGCCGAAGAGCGCGAGCGCCACGCACACCTCGGCCCACCAGGCTGCCACCACCTGGGCCAGCCGCGCACGCGGCGCCGCATCGGTGCGGTTGGTGATGTGCATCAGCACGAACTCGACGGCCATCACCAGCAGGTACACCGCCAGCGGGACGAGTGCGCCCACGATGGCCACCTGGGGCGAACGGGGCCACTGCCAGGCCAGCCAGGCCAGCCAGGCCGCCATGGCCGCAAGGATGAAAAGGATCAAGACTCGTTGCCAGCGCGCAATCATGGTGTCGGTGCGGGGGAGAGGGATGGTGTAATGGTGAGCGACTCGTTCACCGCATTGTGCGGCCTGGCCGACAGGGTGCAGGGCGTGCGGCGGCAGCGGTGCCACCCCAACAACGGCCCTACTTTCATGACCACCATGGACGCAGCCCAGACCATCCGAGAGCGCATTGCCGATGTCACCGCCCTGCGGCAGCACCGCACGGGCGACCCGGGGCTCGGCGCGGCGGTGGGCCAGGTCAAGACGCTGCAGGCCCGGCGGTTCCGGGGCACGTATGCCGACCTGATGGCGTCGCCGTCGTTCGGCCCCGCCGCGAAATTCTTTCTGGAGGAGCTGTACAGCGACTCCGACTACACCGCCCGCGACCAGCAATTCAGCCGCATCGCAGGCACGCTGCAGACCATGTTCCCGGCGGCGGTGGTGGCCACGGCCGTGGCCCTGGCCGTGTTGCACGCGCAGACCGAAGCACTGGACCACGCGATGGGCCTCGCGTGGCCCGCCGCAGCCGGCGGCACGGCCGATGCCATCACCGGCCCGGCAACCACCACCGCACGCAACGACACCACGGACGCCGCCCGCTACGTGGCCGCCTGGCGCGCGGTGGGCGACCGCGCCGCGCGCGAGCAGCAGCTGCAGCGCGTGCTGGCCATGGGCACCGACCTGGCACGCCTCACGCGCACGCCTGGCCTGCGCATGATGCTGCGCATGATGCGCGCCCCGGCCCACGCGGCGGGCATGGGCGATCTGCAGCAGTTTCTGGAGGCGGGCTTCGACACCTTCGGCCAGCTGGCGCGCCAGCGCGGCGGGGTCGAGCAGTTCCTGGCCACCATCGAGGCGCGCGAGCGTGCGCTGATGGCGGAGCTCTTCGATGCCGACCGTGTCACCTGCGAGACCCAACTGGCCCGCACCCTAGGACAAGCCCGGTAGCTGGTTGCTCCTCGCGCTTTCACAATCTTCGCAGCCACCGCCTGGCCGGTGGGTCACGCAAGCACACAAGCTGCACAAGCCGACACGCAAGCAGCACGCAGAAGAAGGAACCAAGCGCATGGAAAAGATCTGGCTCAAGAGCTACCCCCCGGGCGTACCGCACGACGTCAAGCCCGAGCAATACCGCTCTGTCGCCCACCTGCTGGAAGAGTCCTTCCGCAAGCACGCATCGAGCCCGTTTTCGGTCTGCATGGACCGCTGGATGACGTATGGCGAGCTGGAGCGCCGCTCGGCCGCCCTGGGCGCCTACCTGCAGAGCCTGGGCCTCGCGCCCGGTGCGCGCGTGGCCATCATGCTGCCCAACCTGCCGCAGTTCGGCGTGACCATGGCGGCCGTGCTGCGCGCAGGCTACACCTGCGTGAACGTGAACCCGCTGTACACCGCGCGCGAGCTGGAGCACCAGCTCAAGGACTCGGGCGCCACCGCCATCGTGATCCTGGAGAACTTCGCGCACACGCTGGCCGAGGTGGTGGACCGCACCGCCGTGCAGCACGTGGTGATGACCGCCATGGGCGACCTGCTGGGCGCAGCCTTTGGCACCTGGATCACCTTCGCCGTGCGCCACCTGGCCAAGATGGTGCCCGCGTACGAGCTGCCGCTGACCAACGGCCGCAAGGTCGTGCCCTTCAAGAAGGCGCTGTCGCTGGGCGAGCACAAGTCGCTCGCGCCCAGCCAGGCCACGCTCGACTCCATCGCCTTCCTGCAGTACACGGGCGGCACCACCGGCCTGTCCAAGGGCGCGGTGCTCACCCACCGGAACATCGTCGCCGCCACGCTGCAGGCCGAGGCCTGGTTCACGCCGGCGCTGTCCAGGATCGGTGACGTGAGCAAGGCCAACAGCATCGCCGCGCTGCCGCTGTACCACATCTTCGCGCTCACGCTGTGCCTGCTGGCCATCCGCCAGGGCTCCAGCCTCACGCTGATCCCGAACCCGCGCGACATCCCCAAGTTCGTGGCCGAGCTGAAAAAGCGCCCCTTCCACATGCTGCCTGCGGTGAACACCTTGTTCAACGCATTGCTGCAGAACCCGCAGTTCAAGACGCTCGACTTCTCGCACCTGTGCGTGTCGCAGGCCGGCGGCATGGCCGCCAGCGAAGGCACGGCCAAGCAGTGGCAGAAGGTGACCGGCAGCACCATGATCGAAGGCTGGGGCATGAGCGAGACCTGCGCCATCGGCACCAACAACCCGGTGAACAACACGTCCTTCAGCGGCACCATCGGCCTGCCGCTGCCGGGCATCGACATCGCCATCAAGGACGATGCTGGCAACAGCGTGCCTCAGGGCGACCCGGGCGAGATCTGCATCCGCGGCCCCAACGTGATGACGGGCTACTACAACCAGCCCGAAGAGAACGCCAAGGCCTTCACCGCCGACGGCTTCATGCGCACGGGCGACATCGGCGTGATGGACGCCGAGGGCTATACCCGCATCATCGACCGCAAGAAGGACATGATCCTGGTGAGCGGCTTCAACGTGTTCCCCAACGAGCTGGAGCAGGTCATCAGCCTGTGCCCCGGCGTGGTGGAATGCGCCGCCATCGGCATCCCGGACGAAAAGCAGGGCGAGGCGATCAAGGTGTTCATCATCAAGAACGACCCCACGCTGAGCGAAGAGGACGTGGCCCGCTTCTGCCAGGAGAACCTGACGGGCTACAAGCGGCCCAAATACATCGAGTTCCGCGACGAGCTGCCCAAGAGCAACGTGGGCAAGATCCTGCGGCGCGAACTGCGCAAGGCGTAGGGCGCTTATCAAACCCAGCAGCTGCACGCGGGCGCAGCTGCTGGCATGGTTCCCTGCTTCACTCCCCACACCACACCATTCGGGCTGAGCCTGTCGAAGCGCCGCGCGAGGCTTCGACAGGCTCAGCCCGAACGGTTTGGACTGGGCGAATGCTGATCCGTTAGGCCTCTTCTCACCAGCTGCTAGCGGATACCCCCAAAACCGTTCACGTTGAGCCTGTCGAAACGCCGCGCAAAGCTTCGGCAAGCCTGTCCTGAGCCTGTCGAAGGACTCAGCCCGAACGGGTGGGTAGCACATCCGCCCATACCCCAACAGCCTCCCTCGCTCGAATCCGACACGCCCTGACTTCCCCTCATCTTCGGGTTTTCACCAACTAGCAAACGTTTGCGCAAACGTTTGCTTTCGTTATGATCCGCGGGCCACACAGCGATCGGGCGCTTATCCTTGGCTGTTGTCCATGGGTCGCGCGCACCTGGAAATGCCGTGCCTGGCCCTGCGGGGCTTGGCTTGCATCCCTCGCGCCGTTGTCGGTTTTGTTTGTTCCGTTTGTTCGTTCTTGACGCCCTGACCACCATTCCAATAGGAGACACCATGCACTTCACCCGCCGTACCGTTCAGACCGCCGCCGCCCTTGCCGTGCTGGGCGGCATGCTGGCCAGCCCTGCCCTGGCGCAGGACAAGCCCAAGATCGCCCTGGTCATGAAATCGCTGGCCAACGAGTTCTTCCGCACCATGGAAGACGGCGCCAAGGCGCACCAGAAGGCGCACGCCAGCGAGTACACGCTGGTGGCCAACGGCATCAAGAACGAGACCGACACCGCCGCCCAGATCAAGATGGTCGAGCAGGCCGTGGCCCAAAAGGCCAGCGCCATCGTGATCGCCCCGGCCGATTCCAAGGCCCTGGTGCCCGCCGTCAAGGCCGCCATCGACAAGGGCGTGATCGTGATCAACATCGACAACCAGCTCGATGCCGATGCGCTGAAGGAAAAGAACATCACCGTGCCCTTCGTGGGCCCGGACAACCGCGCGGGCGCCAAACTCGTGGGCGACCACCTGGCCAAGAGCCTGAAGGCGGGCGACAAGGTGGGCATCATCGAGGGCGTGTCCACCACCTTCAATGCGCAGCAGCGCACCCTGGGCTACCAGGACGCGATGAAGGCCGCCAACATCACCGTGGTGGGCGTGCAGTCCGGCAACTGGGAGATCGAAAAAGGCAACACCGTGGCCGCCGGCATGATGCGCGAGCACCCTGACCTCGTGGCCCTGCTGGCCGGCAACGACAGCATGGCGCTGGGCGCCGTGGCCGCCGTGAAGGCCGCAGGCAAGACCGGCAAGGTGCAGGTGGTGGGCTACGACAACATCAACGCCATCAAGCCCATGCTGGCCGACGGCCGCGTGCTGGCCACCGCCGACCAGTACGCCGCCAAGCAGGCCGTGTTCGGCATCGAGCTGGCCCAGAAGGCCCTGGCCGCCAAGACGCCGCAGAACCAGCTGCCTGCTGCGGTGAAGACGGACGTGGTGCTGGTCACCAAGGGCAGCAAGTAACCCGGAGCGGTGAACAAAACTCTTCTGGCGTCGTTGCCGGGTCTGGTCGTACTTCCAGTACTGCCTGCGACCCGGCGCCTGGCCAGAACGCTTCGCTGAGCTTTGTTCACCGCTCAAGAGATCAGCAACCCTTGCCGCGACCTGCCATGCCCTCAACCCCCACAACCCAACCGCCCGCGCCACCCACACCCCTGCTGTGCATCGACGCGGTCGGCAAGGACTACAGCGCCACCACCGTGCTCGACGGGGTGACGCTGGCGCTGAACGCGGGCGAGGTGCTGGCGCTCACGGGCGAGAACGGCGCGGGCAAGAGCACGCTGTCCAAGATCGTCTGCGGCCTCACGCCTGCCACGCGCGGCGGCATGCGGCTGACGGGGCAGACCTTTGCCCCGGCCACGCGGCGCGAGGCCGAGCAGCACGGGGTGCGCATGGTGATGCAGGAGCTGGGCCTGGTGCCCACGCTCACCGTGGCCGAGAACCTGCTGCTGGGCCGCCTGCCGAACCGCGCGGGCTGGCTGCAGCGGGACGTGCTGCACGCCGCGGCGCGCACGCAGCTGGCCAAGATCGGCCTCGAATCCATCGACCCGGCCACGCCGGTGTCGCAACTGGGCATCGGCCAGCAGCAGATGGTGGAGATCGCCCGCAACCTGCAGGACGACACGCGCATCCTGGTGCTCGATGAGCCCACGGCCATGCTCACGCCACGCGAGACCACCTACCTGTTCGACCAGATCGCGCGCCTGACCGCGCGCGGCGTGGCCATCGTCTACGTGTCGCACCGGCTCGAAGAGCTGCGCCGCATCGCCGACCGCGCCGCCGTGCTGCGCGACGGCCGGCTGGTGGACGTGCTGCCCATGGCCGGCCTGTCCGAGGACGACCTGGTGCGCCGCATGGTGGGCCGCTCCGTCAACGACCTGGACCACCGCCCCCGCCGCACGGCCGGCCCGGTGGTGATGGAAGTGAGCGGCATCGGCCGCGGAACCGCCGTGCAGGACGTGAGCCTCAGCCTGCGCGCAGGCGAGGTGTTCGGCGTGGCAGGCCTGGTGGGCTCGGGCCGCACGGAACTGGTGCGCCTGCTCTTCGGCGCGGACCGCGCCGACCGGGGCAGCGTCACGCTGCATGGTTCCGATTCAGTTTCAGATTCAGACCAAAAACAGCCCCTACCGCTGGATGGACAAGCGCAAGCAGCTACAAAAACAGTAGCAACCAAGATCGACAAGGGTTTTGCATCGCCCCTGCAGGCCATCCGCGCAGGCATCGGGCTGGTCACCGAAGACCGCAAGTCGCAGGGCCTGCTGCTGGCCCAGCCCATCCGCATCAACGCCACGCTGTCCGACCTGTCGGCAGTGTCGCGCGGTGGCTGGCTGCAGCGTGCGCTGGAGCACCGGCTGGTGCAGGGCTTTGTGCGCACGCTCAGCATCCGCTGCAAAGACGGCGAGCAGCCCGTGGGCCAGCTGTCGGGCGGCAACCAGCAAAAGGTCGTGTTCGCCCGCTGGCTGCACCGCCCCGTGCGCGTGCTGCTGCTGGACGAGCCCACCCGCGGCGTGGACGTGGGCGCACGCGCCGAGATCTATACCGAACTCGACCGCATGGCCGACGAAGGCCGCGCGCTGCTCATGGTGTCGTCCGACCTGCGCGAGCTCATGGCCATGGCCGACCGCATCGGCGTGATGAGCGCCGGCCGCCTGGTGGCCGTGTTCGAGCGCGGCGAGTGGTCCGAGCAGTCGCTGCTGGCCGCCGCGTTCTCCGACATGGCGGGCCGCGCCAGCGAGCCGCCTGCCGCCGCACCCCCTTCTTCCCGCGGGCCCTCGTCCGCACCTTCTTCCGCCACCGCATGAACGCCGCAGCCCCCTCCTCCCCCACCGCATCCCCCGCCTCGCGCTCCACCCCGGTGTGGCGCAGCCAGCTTGGCACCTACCTCGGGCTCCTGGCCGTGCTGGCCGGCATGGTGGGCCTGTTCTCGTGGATGTCCGAATACTTCTGGAGCGCCGAGACCTTCATCACCATCGCCAACGAGATCCCGGCCCTGGCCGTGATGGCGGTGGGCATGACCTTCGTGCTCATCATCGCGGGCATCGACCTGTCGGTGGGCTCGGTGATGGCGCTGTCGGCCGCCACGTCGGCGGCCGCCATCCTGCAATGGGGCTGGACGGTGCCGGCCGCGGCCGCGCTGGCGCTGGCCACGGGCCTGGTGTGCGGCACCATCACGGGCTCCATCTCGGTGGCCTGGCGGCTGCCCTCGTTCATCGTCTCGCTGGGCATGCTCGAAGCCGTGCGCGGCAGCGCCTATCTGGTCACCGACTCGCGCACGCAGTACGTGGGCGATGCGATCTCGTGGCTGGCCGCGCCGTTCTTCGGCGGCATCTCGGTGGCCTTCCTGATCGCGCTGGTGCTGGTGGTGGTGGCGCAGCTGGTGCTCACGCGCACGGTCTTCGGCCGCTCGGTCGTGGGCATCGGCACCAACGAAGAGGCCATGCGCCTGGCGGGCGTGGACCCGCGCCCGGTGCGCATCATCGTGTTCGCGCTCACCGGCTTGCTCGCGGGCCTGGCGGGCCTCATGCAGTCGGCACGCCTGGAAGCGGCCGACCCCAACGCGGGCTCGGGCATGGAGCTGCAGGTCATCGCCGCGGTGGTGATTGGCGGCACCAGCCTCATGGGCGGGCGCGGCTCGGTGGTGACCACCGCGTTCGGCGTGCTGATCATCGCGGTGCTGGAGGCGGGCCTGGCCCAGGTGGGCGCGAGCGAGCCGAGCAAGCGCATCATCACGGGCTGCGTGATCGTGGCCGCCGTCATCGTGGACACGCTGCGCCAGCGCCGCGCCGCCGTCTGAACATCACCTTCGCCCCACCTCCACCGAATCCGCTTTCCACCCCATGGCTACTATCAAGGACGTTGCGCGCCACGCCGACGTATCGGTCACCACCGTGTCCCACGTGGTCAACGGCACGCGCCGCGTGAGCCCCGAGGGCCGCGCACGCGTCGAGACAGCCATCCGCGCCCTGGGCTACGTGCCCAGCGCCATCGCGCGCAGCCTCAAGAGCAACAACACGCGCACGCTGGGCATGCTGATCCCCAACAGCTCCAACCCCTACTTCGCCGAGATCGTGCACAGCGTGGAAGACCGGTGCTTCGGCGCGGGGTACAACGTCATCCTGTGCAACACCAACGACGAGGCGCACCGCCAGGGCAGCTACCTGCAGGTGCTGGCCGAGCGCCGCATCGACGGGCTGATCGTCGTCTCCACCGGCCATGACGCCACGCTGCCCACGCAGCTGGCGGGTCTGTCCATCCCCACCGTGCTGGTGGACCGCGAGATCGAGATCGCCGAGCTGCCCTGCGACCTGGTCGAAACCGCCCACATGCAGGGCGGCCAACTGGCCACGCGCCACCTGCTGGCCCAGGGCCACCGCCGCATCGCCTGCATCGGCGGCCCCGCGGGCCTGGCGCCCAGCGAGCAGCGCATCGCCGGCTGGCGCGCCGCGCTGGCCGACGCGGGTTGCGGCGACGGCAGCGGCCTGCTGTGGCACGGCAACTTCACCAGCCAGGGCGGGTACGAGGCCATGCACGCGGTGCTGCGCGCGAGCGAGCCGCCCACCGCCGTTTTCGTCTGCAACGACCTCATGGCCATGGGCGCGCTGTGCGCCGCCCACGAACGCGCGCTGCGCGTGCCCGAGGCGCTGTCCATCGTCGGCTTCGACGACATCGAACTGGCCGCCTTCACCAGCCCGCCGCTGACCACCGTGGCCCAGCCCAAGCAGCGCATCGGCGCACTGGCGGTGGACATGCTGCTCGAACGCATCGACGGCAAGCGCCAGGACGTGCGCAAGGTGATGCTGCAGCCCGAGCTGCGCGTGCGGTCTTCCACCGCCCCGGCCCCGGAGACCGCAGCATGAGCGACAAAGCGTTGAACACCGCACCCCGCATCGCCGTGGTCGGCAGCCTGAACATGGACCTGGTGCTGCAGGTCGCCCGCGCGCCCGAGGCCGGCGAGACCGTGCTGGCCGACGGCCTGCACCTGGTGCCCGGTGGCAAGGGCGGCAACCAGGCCGTGGCCTGCGCACGCCAGGGCGCCCAGGTGCACCTCTTCGGCCGCCTGGGCGACGACGGCTACGGCCGCACGCTGCGCGCAGGCCTGGCCGCCGACGGCATCGACCACAGCGGCGTGCAGACCGATACCGCATCCACCACCGGCGTGGCCGCCATCACGGTCGAAGCCACGGGCCAGAACCGCATCGTGGTGGTGCCCGGCGCCAACGGCCGCTTCGTGCTGGACGCGCTCGCGCTGGGCGCCGCGCTGCCCGGTGCCGGCGGGCTGGTCGTGCAGTTCGAGACGCCCATGCCGCAGGTCGTGGCGGCAGCGCAGCAGGCCCACGCCGCGGGCTGCCCGGTGGTGCTCAACCCCTCGCCCATCCAGCCCCTGCCCGACACGCTCTGGCCCCTGGTGCACACGCTGGTGGTCAACGAGGTCGAGGCCGCAGCCCTGGCCGGCGTGGCCGTGGACACCCCGCAAGACGCCGCCGCCGCCGCCCAGGCGCTGCGCGGCCGGGGCCCTGCCCAGGTCGTGGTCACGCTGGGCGCCGCCGGCGCCGTGGCGGCCGATGCCGATGGCTGCCGCCACCACCCCGGCATGCGCGTGCGCGCGGTGGACACCACGGCGGCCGGCGACACCTTTCTGGGCGCGCTGGCCGTGGCGCTGGCGCGCGGCGAGCCACTCGATGCCGGCGTGCGCGAAGGCATCCGCGCCGCCGCGCTGTGCGTGACGCAGCACGGCGCGCAGCCCTCCATCCCCACCCGCGCCGCCGTGGCGCAGAGCCCCCAACCCCCCGACTGGACCGCCCTGTGAAACGCACCACCCTGCTGCACGCCGAACTCTCCCACGCCATCGCCAGCCTGGGCCACGGCGACATGCTGGTCATCGGCGACGTGGGCCTGCCCATCCCCGACGGCCCGCGCCGCATCGACCTGGCGCTGACCCCCGGCATCCCGGCCGTGGTGGACGTGCTGCGCGTGGTGCTGGCCGAGATGCAGGTCGAAAAAGCCATCATCGCCACCGAGGCCGTGGAGCGCCACGCCGGCATCCAGCCCGGCTGGTCGGCCGCGCTGCCCGTGGCCCCCGCGCAGATGCCGCACGAAGACTTCAAGCGCCTGACCCGGCAGGCCCGCGTGATGGTGCGCACCGGCGAGTGCACGCCGTACGCGAACGTGATCCTGGTGGCCGGCGTCACGTTCTGAAGGGACAGACTCCCCCGGAGTCGCCTGCGCGGCGCCTTCCCCCTGAGGGGGACGACGCCCTCGCTGCGGGGCGGCCCTTGGCTTGCGGTCCCTCATCGACAGCGCCCACCGCAAACGCCGCGTAGGGGTTTTGCATAGCCCGCCAGGGGCGCAGGCTGGGTTACGCTGGATTAAGACCTCGTTCTGACACGCCAGCCCCGGCGGCCCGGGCCTCACGAGGCCACCGGCCCGCCGCCAGCCCCACGCCCCGCCACCCATGCCCCACAGCCCCGCGCCCCACGATTTGCTCCCCCCCGAGATCACCGTCCTGGAGCGCGGCTGGCTGTCGGCCAACAACATCCTCTTCATCGGCCAGCACGACACCGCCATCGTGGACACCGGCTACTGCAGCCACGCCGACCAGACCGTGGCCCTGGTGCAGGGCGCCCTGGCGGGCCGAGCGCTCGACCGCGTGCTCAACACCCACCTGCACAGCGACCACTGCGGCGGCAACGCAGCCCTGCAGAAAACCTGGCCCCGCGTGCTGACCGCCATCCCGCCCGGGCAGGCGCGCCACGTGCGGCAGTGGAACGCCTACGCGCTGAGCTACACCCCCACCGGCCAGGAATGCCCGCCGTTTCGCGCCGACACCCTGCTCGACCCCGGCTCCTGCGTGCTGCTGGGCGACAAGCCCTGGCAGGTGCACGCCGCACCCGGCCACGACCCGCATTCGGTGGTGCTGTTCAGCCCGCAGGACCGGGTGCTGATCTCGGCCGACGCGCTGTGGGAAAACGGCTTCGGCGTCGTCTTCCCGGAGCTGGAAGGCGACAGCGCATTCGCCGAGGTGGCCGCCACGCTGGACGTGATCGAGGCCCTGGCCCCCCAGGTCGTGATCCCGGGCCACGGCCCCGTCTTCACCGACGCCCCCCGCGCCATCGACGGCGCACGCCGCCGGCTGGACGGCTTCGTGCGCAACCCCACCAAACACGCACTCTATGCGGCCAAGGTGCTCTTGAAGTACAAGCTGCTGGAGTGGCAGCAGATCCGCATGGCGGACCTGACTGCCTGGGCCCAGGGCACACCGTACTTCGGCATGCTGCGCGAGACGCATTTTGGGGACCAGGAGGAGGATGCGTGGCTGCAGAGCCTGGCGCAGGACCTGGTGCGGTCGGGGGCGGCGGTGCGGCAGGGGGATGTGCTGCACAACGTGTGAGTGGGAGCACCGGCAGCTGCGTGCAGCCTGACCGTGGCATCGCCGAAACACATCCTGTCAGGCGGCCGTTTCAGGCCAGGAGAACTCGAACCGGTACGCATGTGCGCCGTCGGCGGCGACGTCGATCGTCATCCGCCCCGACAGGCCGGTGAGCGCGTCGGTGCCGGAATCCGGTACCACGGTGATCGACTGCGCGGGCTCACCCCGCGCCATGGTCGAGCTGTGCTGCAGCACGAAGCTGCCGCTGCGGCCCTGGAGGCTGCCGCGCACCGTTTCCATCGCGACGTAACCGGCCGAGCCTGGGGTCGCCGTGCGGAAGGCCAGCATCTCCCCGGTGCTTGTGGCATCCAGCGCGCCATGAAATCGCTTGTCGATGCTCATCCGCGCCAGGCCACTGGAGGCAGCCACATCGCTCAGCGGCTGCGGGGTGATCTGGACGTCGAATGAACCGTTGGCAGTGTTGGAAATCATGATGGCAGCTTGAAAGAAAAAGGTGATGGTTCGGCCAGGATGGCGGCGTTTACCAAGGTGGCAATGGGTGACGCCGAGAAATCCATGGGTCGAGGTGGCCACGACCTCCGTGGCGCGTCTAATCTCTATTGAACAACATTGCGCATGACGACGATTGGAAAAACGCAACGACCCGTTGTGCCCTAAGCCGGTGGCGGACTTCACACGCTCGCCGCGGGTTTGTGCGTCAATGCTTTGGGGCTTGAACTACTTTAGGCTCTACGCGTGATAGTCATTCAAGTCGTCGAGGTCCTCTGGACCAAGGCCACGAGGGGCGCTCCACGATCCAGAGAGCGAGTGCAGCTTCCGCGCGCCTTTGTTTTCGAAAGCACCTCCGCGGCCCACTTGGTCCAGCAGTACCGCCTGGCCGAATGGGAGGACTTCCAACCCAAGCTGGTCAAGTCCGACCTTCTGCAGTCTGTCCCCACGTCGGTAGGCGCGGTAAGAATCGCCAGCCAAGCAGATGGGGTTTTCGCACTGGGTTTCTTGGGCACTCCAAACTCAGGCCAGCCCAGCAGGCGCCCGATACGAGAAGCCATCAGACTCTCTGTGGATCAGTACGCACGCCTTATCGTCAACGCACGCCATACCAGCTATTCAGGCCAGCACTACACAGAGACTGTTTACAACATCGCATCGGGTCACGACCTGCCAGCCAACCGCTTTCTGCGAGTTCCAGAGCATGAACTTGATCTCAAAGCCAACCTGTTCTAGATCAGCAGCAGAGCACTCCCATCCGCCCAGAAACGGTCCACGGGAATTGCTCCGATGCTTACCCCAGCGCCCTCACTCCCCGTGCTTGTACTGCTTGTCACACCCCATCACATGGTTGTAACTGCTCGACATGCACTGATAAAACAGCTTCTTGTTGCCCGACGATGACTGGCAGTCCGACACGCTGTACTTGCCCCGGGCCTCGCGGATCTTGGGGGCGTTCTTGTCGAAGTCGGCCTTGCTCATGTAGCCGTCGCGCACGTTCTTCTGGCCCACTTCCAGCATGGTGTCGGCCTGGTCGTGGATGTTGCCCACGGCGGCGGAGCAGTTGAGGGGCACCTGCTTGCCGTCCACCTTCTGCAGGGCTTTCTTCATGTCTTCGCCGAACTCTTCCACGTCCTTCGGGACTTTCTTGGTGCCGTCGGCGTTGTACTGCTGGCCCGGCTTGCCGGACGCGGATGACGACGACACGCTCTTGGTGGCGCCGTTGTTGCTCTGCAGCTTGAGCGGCTCGGCGTCGGCCTTGGACGGTGGCGGCTGGGCGCCATAGTGGGTTTTGCCTTCGGCGTCCACCCATTTGTAGACGGGTTGCGCGTGCGCACGAGCGCCCAGGCTGAACACCAGGGCGGTCATCGCCAGCCATGACAGTGTCTTGTTCATCATCTCCATCCCTCTCTTCATCAACAATCAAAATGCCATCTACCGCTTGATAGGCAAGCGCTACAAGCTATTATTTTTATAGCAATCCACTGGACGCCCCGCGCCCCGTGCCCGGTCTCAGGGCAGGTCCTTGTTCACCTCGGGCGCGGCCGCATCACGCGGGCCGATGGTGCCCAGGCGGCTCTTGAGCGACTGGGGCTGGCCGGTGAGCATGGCGGCGTAGTTGGTGGTGTTGGCCAGCACTTTTTTCACGTAGTCGCGCGTTTCGGCAAAGGGCACGTTTTCGGCCCAGATGGCGGCGTCCAGCACCGGGCCGTTGCGCCAGCTGCGTGGGCGGCCGGGGCCGGCGTTGTAGGCGGCGGCGGCCATGGGCATGGAGCCCGCGAAGTCATCGAGCGCCAGCTTGAGGTACGCGGTGCCGATGGTGATGTTGGTGTCGCGGTCGTTGATCTGGTCGGCGGTGAAGTTGTTCATGCCGATCTTCTTGGCCGTCCAGCGCGCGGTGGCGGGCATGACCTGCATCAGGCCCGAGGCGCCAACGTGGGAGCGCGCGTCCATGATGAAGCGGCTTTCCTGGCGGATGAGGCCGTAGACATACGCCGGGTCCAGGCCGATGCCGTTGGCGCGCTCGACCACGGCGCTGCGAAACGGCGTGGGAAAGCGCTGGGTGGTGTCCACCACGCTCTTGGTGCGTTCGCTGGTGTTGATGCAGCGGTCCCACACCTCGCGCTGGCAGGCGAAGTCGGCGGCGGCCAGCAGTTCGCGGTCGGGCATGCCGCCGCTCTGGTGCAGGTTGGTGGTGTAGTTCCACTCGCGCACGCCTTCGCTGCGCAGGCCGAGCAGGATGGCGTACAGCGCGCGGTTCAGGCCCGGGTTGGCGCGGGCGGCGGCTTTTTCTTCGGCCGTGAGGGGGGCGGGCGCGGGCGGTACCGTGATGCGCTGGCCGATTTCTTCGAGCGCCAGTTGCTCATAAAAGCCGCGCGTGCTGGCGATGCCTTCGAGCAGCTGGCGGGCCTCGGCGCGTTCGGCGTCGGTCACGCGGCCTGTGAGCAGGGAGCGCGCCTTCCAGTACATCCAGGTGCTGTCCTGGCGGCCTTCGGGGCTCATGGCGTTGACGGCCTTGGCCACCGCATTCCACTGGCCGGCGCGCAGGGCGGCGCGCACTTTCCAGCCCAGCAGGTCGTCGTTCAGGTCGGTATCTTTGGTGACGTTGGCAAAGTAGCCGTGGGCGTTGCCCGCCAGCCGCTGTGCGGCGGTCTTGCCGATCACGGCCCAGGCCCAGTTGCGCTCCTCGGCCGACAGGTGCACGCCCCATTTGCTGTCGAGCTGGTAGGCCGCGCCGTCCGGGTCGCCGATGGCCAGCTTGAGCAGGGCCAGGAGCACGAGTTCCTGCTTGGCCTTGCCGGAAGCTGTTGCGCGGGACAGCAGGTATTTGGCTGGCGAGTCCAGCACGTCCTTGACCTGGGGCAGCGAGTCGGGCGAGACGATCTCGACCGCGGTGCGCACCACGCGCGGGCGGTTGGCCTCGATGCCCAGGCGGGCCTTGCGCCACACGTCCAGGGCCGAGAGCTTCTTGTAGCCGTACAGCTCCCGTGCGGCGTGGGTGCAGCCGTCGTCGCCGTCGCGCTGGGCATACCAGTTGCTGCGCACATCCTCGGCCACGGTGGGGCTGGCGGTGCCCTTGATCTGGTCGATCAGCAGGGCGTAGCAGCGCACCTCGCGGTCGTCGGACATGCGGTAGCTGGGGTGCTGCTCGGCAAACTGCGCCCAGTCGCGGCGCTGGCCCAAGAGCAGCAGCCAGTCGTTGCGCAGGCGGTCTTCCTGGTAGCTGCCGGCGTAGCGCTGCATGAAGGACTGGATCTCGGCCGGCGAGGCCTCGCCCAGGCGCAGCTTGAGCTCCCAGTAGGCGGCCCAGGGCTCCAGCGCGTGGCCGCGCGCCGAGGGCAGCAGTTGCTCCAGTCTCTTGCGGTCTCCCTTGCGGAAGGCCTGTTGCATCTCGAGCAGGGTATCGTCACCACGGTTTTGCGCCTGGACAAGGGGCGCGGCGGTGGCCAGCAGGGCGCCGGCGAGAAGCGGTGTCAGAATTCGAAACAATTGCATGGGGGAATTATCTGATGGACAAAGCAGCCCTGCGGCGCGCGTTGGTAGAAGAACGCCTGAACCTGCCCGACCGCCTACAGCGGTCCGACCTGTTACAGCAGGTCATGCGCATCTGGCTGGTAAACCGGCCGGACACGGTGATCGGGGCCTATTGGCCCATCAAGGGCGAGTTCGATCCGTTGCCTGCCCTACACCGCTGGAAGGAAGACGGCGAACTGCTGGACGAGCCCCAGTTGCGCCGCATCGGCCTGCCGGTGGTCAACAAGGTGCACAAGACCCTGACCTTCCACGCCTGGTACCCCGGCTGCCCCATGGAGGAGGACGCCTACGGCATCCCCAAGCCCAAGGACACCGAGGTCATCGTGCCCACCCTGCTGTTCGTGCCCTGCGTGGGCTATGCGCCGGGCGGCTACCGGCTGGGGTATGGCGGCGGTTTCTACGACCGCACGCTGGCCACGCTGCAGCCCAAGCCGTTCACGGTGGGGCTGGGCTTTACCAACGGGTACCTGGACGATTTTGAGCCGGAAGAGTTCGACCTGCCGCTCGACGCGATCCTGAACGACAACGGCGTGGTCTGGCCGGTGGGCTCCCCCTGAAACATCTTCAGCGCCTGCTGTGACGGCGCCCGGCACCGCCGGGTCGCTGCCTCAGCCCACCCGCAGTTCCGAGGCGAAGGCATAGCACTCGCCACCGGCAGGGCGGCGTTTGCAGGCGTACATGGCGCTGTCGGCGGCGCGCAGCAGGTCGGCCAGGGTCACGCCGTCGACCGGGTGGCTGGCGATGCCCAGGCTCATGCCCACGGTGAGTGCGCGGCCTTCGAACATCACGGGCTCGGCGGCGCTGGCGGCCATGCGGCGGGCCATGGCGGCGATCACGTCGCGCGGCGGGGCGCCGGCGATCAGCACCGCGAATTCATCGCCGCCCAGGCGTGCCACCATGTCTTCGGCCCGCAACTGGGCGCGCAGGCGCTGCACCATGGTGGCCAGCACCACGTCGCCCGCGGCGTGGCCGTGGGTGTCGTTCACGCCCTTGAAACCGTCCAGGTCCAGCAGCAGCAGCGCAAACGGCCGGCTCTCCTGGATGGCGGCGCCAGCGCGGCTGGCCAGCCCGGCGCGGTTGGCGGCGCCGGTCAGGGCATCGGTGCCCAGCGCCTCCACCAATTCTTGCGTGCGCACGGTGAGCGCTTCTTCCGAATTGCGCAGCAGCCGCACGCGCGAGGCCATGGCGGCCGCGAAGACGATGGACTCGGCCACCAGCACGGTCTGGGTCATGTCCATCTGCTGCGGCGTCCAGGCCACCCAGCCCCAGCTGGCCACGACGATGGCGCAGATGCCGATGAGCAGCAGGGTCACCCCCGCCGAATACAGCACGGCCGGCCAGTACCGCCGCCGCATGGCCATCACCGCACCGGCCGTCAGCACCACGGTGGACGCCATGACCGAGGCCTGCACCAGGCGGAACAGCCACAGCGGGTGCGACCCGAGCAGCCCGTACACCGTGGCCAGCGCCAGCGCCGCCACCATGGCCAGCACCACCTTGTCCAGGCGCGGCGCAAAGTGCGACAGCCGCAGGAGGCTGCGCCCGAACATCAGCTTGGAGATGGCCCACAGCGGCGGCGCCACGCTGTAGAAGAACCCCGCAGCCTCGGGCCAGTGCGCAAACGGGTAGCGCAGCGTGTGGCCGTTGAACCCCGCCAGGGCCAGCAGCGCCCCGGCGCACGACACCAGATACCAGGCGTAGATGCTCTCGCGGAACACCAGCAGCATCACCGTGCTGAACACCACCAGACCGAGCAGCAGGCCGTAGCACACGCCGTCGAACATGCGCTTGTCCTGCGTGGCCTGCAGGTAGTCCGCCAAGTCCCACACCGACGCCGCGTAGAACCGCGCAAAGGTCGACTCCACCCGGAAGTACACCGTGTACACACCCGCGTCGGGCAGCTTGAAGCGCCAAGCCATCTGCTCGGACCCCGCCGGCCGCGTGGACCAGGGGTGGCGCATGCCCGTGACCACCGGCTCGGCCAGCGCCTTGCCCTGGGCGTCGTAGGGGCCGTAGAACCGCAACTCGTGCGTGGACACGGTGGGCACCAGCAGCAGCCACTCGCGCAGCGCATCGGCCGGGTCGGCCAGTTGCAAGCGCAGCCGGAACCACAGCACCCGGTCGGATTCCGCGCCCTTGAGGGGGTTCTCGGGGTAGGCAAACTGCGCCTCGTTCTCGGGCTGGCGCACCGCCTCGATGGTCATCTGGCGGGTCTTGTCCTCGAACATGCCCATGAACGGCACCACCAGCATGCCGCCGGCGTGCTGGGCGACGGGGGCCGGGGCATCGCGCCCCGCGGGCTGGGCCTGGGCGGTTGCGGCCAGGGCCATGGCGGCCCACACCAGGCCGCGGGCCAGTGCGGCCGCGCTGCGCAGCCACCGCTGGCAAACCACCCTCAGCAAAAAAGCAAAAAAAGACAGCGTCATCAAAGCCGGCCCGGCAGAGATCGGGCGGGAAACCACCTCGAAAGCGGCAGATTGTGCCGCACCCCGGAATTCCCCAGCCGGGCGTAATGGGCGGCTTTTTGGGCTTTGATGCGCAGATGGCATCAAATGACGGGTCATTCAGCATGGATGAACCGCCCATGGCGGCGGTAGCATCAATGCCCCTTACCCAGGCACCAGGTTTTTTCATCCATGCTCAAGCTCTACATCGGCAACAAGAATTACTCCTCGTGGTCCATGCGCCCCTGGGTGCTGCTGCGCCAGGCCGGCATCGCGTTCGACGAAGTCCGCGTGCGCTTCGACAGCTTCGACGCGGACTCCGAATTCAAGCGCGCCATCGGCGCCGTCAACCCCACCGGCAAAGTGCCCGTGCTGGTCGACGGCGACCTGGTGGTGTGGGACACCCTGGCCATCGCCGAATACGCGGCCGAGACGCACCCCGACAAGAAGCTCTGGCCCACCGACCCCAAGGCCCGGGCGCGCGCGCGCAGCATCTGCGCCGAAATGCACAGCGGCTTTTCGGCCCTGCGCAACAACTGCCCCATGAACATCGAGGCCGACCTGCCCGACACCGGCGCCCTGCTGTGGCGCGACAACGCCGGCGTGCGTGCCGACGTGCAGCGCCTGGTGGGCATGTGGAGCGCGCTGCTCGACGAGCATGGCGGCCCGATGCTGTTCGGCGAGTTCACCATCGCCGACGCGTACTTCGCCCCCGTGTGCATGCGCCTGGCGACCTACGCCCTGCCCCTGCCGCCGCAGATCGCCGACTACGTGCAGCGCGTGCGCGCCCTGCCCGGCGTGAAGGCCTGGATCGACGACGCATTGGCCGAAAAGGACTTCCTCGACTTCGAGGAACCCTACCGCCTGGCCCCCGCCAAGCGCTGAGGAGCACTTGAACATGGCAGTCACCATCTACCTGCGCTATGTGCTCAATACCAGCAAGCTCCGGGAGTTCGAGCACTACGGCAAGCTGTGGATTCCGCTGGTCGAGAAATTCGGCGGCCAGCACCACGGCTACTTCATGCCCAGCGAGGGCGCGAACAACATCGCGCTGGCGCTGTTCACCTTCGAGAGCCTGGCGGCCTACGAGGTGTACCGCCAGCAATCGATGCAGGACGCGGAGTGCCTGGCGGCGTTCCGCTATGCCGAGGAGACGGGCTGCATCGTGAGCTATGAGCGGAGCTTTTTCAGGCCGGTTTTCGGGTGACTGAGCCCTGAAGTCCGGCGCCAGAGGCACGAGCGCGGCGGCCCGCCCGGCACCGCGCTATCTGAACTGCTTGCGCAACTTGGCCTTGTGCCGCGCGATGTGGGCCATCTGCGGCTCGGCGATCGAGCCGCCCAGGTCCACCCCGTCGCCGTTGAGCACATCGTTGGCATAGGCCAGCGCCCGCGCCACCACCTCGGCCTCGGTCACGCCCTGCTGCTCGGCCAGGTCCAGGGCCACGCGGCGCATGGCGCGCTGCGACAGCATCCACATCGCGCCGAAGGCCTCCCAGGCAGCGGCAGATTCCTTGAACTTGTCCCGGTCGCCCAGGATTTCGTTCAAGGGCTTGGCCAGGATTGCTTCCAGGTCCTCCACCTTGGACTTCAGCGCTTCGAACTGCGCCTCGCGCTGCAGTGCGGCCGCCGCAGCGTTGGCCGCGGCGTCCGGCGCCGGGGGCACGGGCACGCTGCCGTCGGGGTTGAGCTGGGCAATGGTCAAGTCGGACGATAGGGACATGGTGGGGCGAATATACGGCGCAGCGCAGGTTCTAAACTCGGCCCATGAAAATCTACATGGTGGGCGGCGCCGTCCGCGACAAGCTGCTGGGCCGCCCGGTGAACGACCGCGACTGGGTGGTGGTGGGCTCCACGCCCGAGCAGATGCTGGCCAGTGGCTACCTGCCCGTGGGCCGCGACTTCCCCGTCTTCTTGCACCCCAAGACGCGCGAGGAATATGCGCTGGCCCGCACCGAGCGCAAGAGCGGCCAGGGCTACCGGGGCTTTGCGGTGCACACCGCGCCGGACGTGACGCTGGAGGAAGACCTCTCGCGCCGCGACCTCACTATCAATGCGATAGCAGAAGACATTGACCCATCGAGCGGTAGCGGCCTGTTTGACCCCTACCACGGCGTGCGCGACATCGAAGCGCGCGTGCTGCGCCATGTGACCGATGCCTTTCGCGAAGACCCGGTGCGCATCCTGCGCGTGGCGCGTTTTGCGGCGCGCTTCACCGACTTCACCGTGGCGCCCGAGACCATGCAGCTCATGCGCGAGATGGTCGCCCACGGCGAGGTGGACCACCTGGTGCCCGAGCGTGTGTGGCAGGAGCTGGCGCGCGGCCTGATGGAAGCCAGGCCCTCGCGCATGTTCGAGGTGCTGCGCGAATGCGGCGCGCTGGCCGTGCTGCTGCCCGAGGTGGCGCGCCTGTGGGGCGTGCCGCAGCGCGCCGAATACCACCCCGAGGTGGACACCGGCGTGCACCTGATGATGGTGCTGGACATGTCCGCACGGCTCGATGCCCCGCTGGCCGTGCGCTTTGCCTGCCTGGCGCACGACCTGGGCAAGGGCACGACGCCCGCCGACGTGCTGCCGCGCCACATCGAACACGAGCAGCGCAGCGCCGAGCTGCTGGTGGACGTGGCCGAGCGCCTGCGCGTGCCGGTGGACTGCCGCGAGACCGCCGACGTGGTGGCGCGCGAACACGGCCACATCCACCGCAGCAGCGAGCTGTCTGCGGGGGCCCTGATGCGCCTGCTGGAGCGCTGCGACGCCATCCGCAAGCCCGCGCGCTTTGCCGACGTGTTGCTGGCCTGCGAGTGCGATGCGCGCGGGCGGCTGCATTTTGAAGAAACGCCCTACCCGCAGCGCCCGCGCCTGCTGGCGGTGCTGGCGGCGGCGCAGTCGGTGGTCACGCGCGACATCGCGGCGCAGGCCGCCAGCCGCGGTTTGACCGGGCCGCAGGTGGGCGGTTTGATCCACCAGGAGCGCGTGCGGGCCGTGGCGCAGTGGCTGCAAGACGAGAAGCAAGTGACTGAGCCGGGGCAGAAGTAAGAAGCTTCTGCTTCTGCTTCTGCTTCTGCTTCTGCTTCTGCTTCTGCTTCTGCTTCTGCTTCTGCTTCTGCTTCTGCTTCTGCTTCTGCTTCTGCTTCTGCTTCTG
>NZ_JBITVD010000017.1:103083-145484 GCF_044542805.1 Acidovorax sp. NPDC077693
TCTGGTTTTGCTTCTGCTTCGGTACCGGCTTCCGCGCAGGCTTGGCAACGGCCTGCGCCCCTCACAACCGTTCGGGCTGAGCTTGTCGAAGCCAGGGCACGCCGCGTGCCCCACCCCTCGCGCGCGCACCCACCGCAAGCGTGGCACAAGCCTCGCAGCACCTCTAGAATCCGCCTCCTTTGGACCACACCCTGTGCGCAGCGGCATTGCCTGCGGGCGGGCCCCTGCTCCAGCCACCACCGCTCCGCCATGAACCCTCTGCACATCCGCCTGGCCACTCCCGCCGACGCGGACACCATCGCCCCGCTGTTCGACGCCTACCGCCAGTTCTACGACCAGGCACCCGACCTTGCAGCGGCGCAGCACTTCATCGCCGACCGGCTCACGCGCGGCGAGTCCAGCATCCTCATGGCGTTCGATGAAACCGGTGCAGCCATCGGCTTTTGCCAGCTCTACCCCACGTTCTGCTCTGTGGAGGCGGCGCCCATCTACACGCTGTACGACCTGTTCGTGGCGCCCACCGCCCGCAAGACGGGAGCAGGCCGCGCCTTGCTGATCGCGGCGCGCGACCACGCACGCGCGCAGGGCAAGGTGCGCATGGACCTGACCACGGCCCACACCAACACCACGGCGCAGTCGCTGTACGAGTCGCTGGGCTGGGTGCACGACACGGTGTTTCGGGCGTACAGCCAGCGGGTGGCTTAGGCGTTCGTTCTCTCTTGCGGATTCGCTCTCGATCACAACCGTTCGGGCTGAGCTTGTCGAAGCCTCGCCGCGCTTCGACACGCTCAGCGTGAACGGCTTCGCTTTTTTCGAGCAGGGACCGTCATCAAGGCACGCTCACCAGCGCAACCACCGCGGCCCCGCAATAGCCCCTACGGCCGTCGGCACCGCCATGCCCGCCAGGTACCACACCGCGAGAAACGGCGTGGCCATCTCTGGGCAGTGCAGCGCATACACCAGCGCCCCCAGCGCCCCAGCCAGCAGGCCGGCCCCAGCGCCCGCCCAGGCCAGGCGCGTGGGTGCCGCGCCTTTCAATGCCCAGAAGCCCGCGGCGAACGCCGGCACCGACAGCACGGCGATGTTGAAGGGGCAGGTGCGCCAGGTGCTGCCCAGGATGAGCGGCAGGCGCTCGGCCGGCGCCGCCTGCGCCAGCGTGGCCAGCGCCAGGCCCCACAGCACCAGCGGCGGCAGCGCCAGCCACAGTGCGGCACGACCGGCAGGCACGCCGGGGCGCGCCATGCGCTGCAGCAGCATCAGCCCGGCCGCGGCCAGCGTGCCGGCAAAGGCCAGCTTGCCCCAGAACATGGGCATGGCCATCGTGGCGGCCAGATCGCTGCGCAGCCCGAACAGCGCCAGCATGAGCACGGCGGCCCCGGCAATGCCGGCGAACGCGGCCACGGCCAGGCGCTGCTCCACCGTATGGCGGGCCACCGGGTGCGCGTCAGCGGCCAGCAGGTCGATCAATTCATCGGTCTTCATCACATTCCCCTGATCTTGGCGGCCAGGGCCTTCAAGCCCCGGTGCACGCCGACTTTGACGGCCGACTCCGACAGCCCGGTGAGCTGCGCGGTCTCGACCACCGACAGCCCCTCGAGCTTCATGTGCACGATGGGCAGGCGCTGGCGGTCGGGCAACTGCTCCAGCAGGCGGCCCAGGTCACGCCGCGCCTCGGCCGCTTCGCTGTCGGTGCTGGCGAACAGGTCGTCGGTGTCGTCCAGCGGCACATGCAGCGACTCCTTGGCGGCGCGCGAGCGCAGCCAGTCGATGAGCTTGTAGCGCGCAATGGCGTGCACCCAGGCCGTCACCGGCGAGTCGGCCCGGTAGGTGTGGCGCTGGTTGTGCACGGCCAGCAAGGTCTCTTGCACCAGGTCCTCCACCTCGTCGGGCCGCTGCGCGAGGCGGCGGCGCAAAAAGGCACGCAGGTGCGCGCTCAGCTCCTTCAGAAATCGCTGGTACGCCGCTGCGTCGGCGTCCAGCCCCTGCAGCAGCAATCCGCGCAGCCGCTCTTCAATGTCCATGGCGTCTCCCTGCTGGGTATTCGTCACAGCGGGCCCTCCGGTTACAGCGGGTGCAAAAAATAAATAAGCGTGTGGATTGGCAGCGCCGTGTAACCCGCGGCGACGCCAGCGCGAATTACAGCGCAGATCGGGTGTTGCAGGGTGCGGGCAGTTGGCTAGTTAGTTAGTTCTGCCCCGCACGTTGCCGCCACCGGTCCGCTGCGATCCCTTTCTTATTAATTTATTTATCAAACTCTGTTGGAGAAATTTGCCATGGCCACACGCACCCTCAGCCTCGGCGCCCTCGCACTCTCGGCCATTGCCTGCACCTCCGCCCTGGCACAGGCACCTGCCCAACCCATGGCCGACGCCGCCAAGCCCGCCATGGAGAAGTGCTACGGCGTGTCGATGGCCGGCAAGAACGACTGCGCGGCAGGCGCCGGCACCACCTGCGCGGGCACATCCAAGATGGACTACCAGGGCAACGCCTGGAAGTACGTGCCCGCCGGCACCTGCGCCACGCTCAAGACGCCCAAGGGCATGGGGTCGCTGATGCCCATCAAATCCTGAAATGAAGCACCCCCTGAGGCGCTGCGCGCCTTCCCCCGGAGGGGGACGCACCCGGTGGCCCGGCAAAGCCGGCTCCACGGGCGCACTGGCCTTGGCAGCGCCAGCTGCATGGGCCGCGGGTGGTGCGCAGCGCCATGGATAACCGATACGGCAAAGCCTCCCCTCACCACTACAGCGATCTGCCATGCCATCCCCGTTGACCGCCGGCCTGGGCCTCAAGCCCCAGCACTATGCCGAGGCACTGCACTGCGGTGCGCCCGGCCTGTGGTGGGAGGTCCATCCTGAAAACTACCTGGCCGACGGCGGCCCGCGGCTGGCGTGGCTTGAGGCCATCCGTGCGCGCCACCCGGTGGCGCTGCATGGGGTGTCGCTGTCGCTCGCGGCCGATGCACCGCCCGATGCCGACCACCTGGCCCGGCTGGCCGCGCTGGTGCGGCGCATCGAGCCTGCCATCGTGTCCGAACACCTGGCGTGGTCCGCCTGGCGCGGCCACTACCTGCCCGACCTGCTGCCGTTTCCGCGCACCCACGCGGCGCTGGCCCGCATCGCGGACAACATTGCGCGCACGCAGGATGCCTTGCAGCGCACCATCGCCATCGAGAACCCCACGCACTACCTGCACATCGACGGGCACGACTGGTGCGAGACCGACTTTCTGGCCGAGCTGGTGCGGCGCACCGGCTGCGCGCTGCTGCTGGATGTGAACAACGTGCATGTGAGCGCCCACAACCTGGGCACGGACGCACAGGGGTACATCGACGCGTTCCCGCTGCACGCCGTCGCAGAGATCCACCTGGCCGGGCACCACGCCGACCCGGCGCTGGGCGACGCGCTGCTCATCGACAGCCACGATGCGCCCATCGACCCTGCCGTTTGGGCGTTGTATGAACAGGTGCTGGAGCGCACAGGCCCCATCCCCACGCTCATCGAGCGGGACGGCAATGTGCCCGCGTTGGGGGAGCTGCTGACTGAACGCGACGAGGCGCACAGCGCGCTGGCCGCCTGCGCGCAACACCCCAAACACCGCGAGGTGGCGCCATGCACCTGAGCGATTTTCAGGATGGCCTCGCCGCTGCGTTGCTGGCTTCGCCAGACGCTGCTGCGCCAACACCCGCGTGGCTCGCGGCCCTGGCCACCCAGCCCGGCTTTGCGGTGTACCGCAACACCGTGCTCACGGCCTGCATCGACGCGCTGCAGGCCAACTACCCCACCGTGTGCAGCCTGGTGGGTGCCGACTGGTTCCGTGCGGCGGCCGGCGTGTTCGCCCATGCGCAGCCACCGGCCGATGGGCGGCTGATGGACTACGGCGCGGGCTTTGCCGGCTTTCTGCAGCAGTTCGGGCCGGCCGCCGCACTGCCCTACCTGCCTGCCGTGGCACACCTGGACCGTTGCTGGACGGAGAGCCACTTGGCGGCCGACGCCCCGGCGCTCGACGCGACCTGGCTGGGCCGCCAGCCGCCCGGCACGCTGGCACTGTGGCACCTGCGGCACCTGCGGCCCCACCCGGCGGCGCGCTGGGCCTGGTGCGATGACCACCCCGCGTATGCCCTGTGGCAGCGCCACCGCGACCAGTGGCCGATGGATGCAGACCTGCTGTGGACAGGCGATGGCGGCTTGCTGACCCGGCCCGATTCCGCCGTGGTGTGGTGCGCGTTGCCGCATGCAGGCATCGCCTTCATGGACGCCTGCGCGCAAGGCCTGCCATTGGAGGCCGCTGCCACAGAAGCATTGGTGGCCGAGCCAGCTACCGACATCGCAGCGCTGCTGATGTTGCTGCTGGACGCCGGGGCGCTCACCGAAGCCGCGGCCGATGCGGCTGCACCGGCCCCATGTTCAAAGGAAACACCATGACACCCAACACCATCCCCATGCTCTCCCCAACCGCAGGCGGCCCCCGCGCGTGGCTGGCCCGGCTGGCACACATCTCCGCCTGGCTCACACCCCACAGCCTGCTCGCACTCGTCAACCGCATCGCGCTGGCCGGCATCTTCTGGCTGTCGGCGCGCACCAAGGTCGAGGGCTGGTTCACCATCTCCGACAGCGCCTATGCGCTCTTCAGCGACGAGTACAAGCTGCCGCTGATCCCGCCGCACCTGGCCGCACAGATGGCCACGGTGGCCGAGCACCTGTTCGCCGTGCTGCTGGTGCTGGGGCTGTGCACCCGGCTGTCCGCATTGGCGCTCTTGGGCATGACGCTGGTGATCCAGGTGTTCGTGTACCCGGACGCGTGGCCCACGCACCTGTCCTGGGCGGGGCTGCTGCTGTACCTGGTGGGGCGCGGCGCGGGCGGCGTGTCGCTGGACCGCGCGCTGGGCCTGCGCTGAGGCCTACCGCCTCAAAGTGCCTTCACGGGCTGGACGGGGCCGCCGTGCGCACCCAGCGCGCGATGTCCGCCGCGCCCAGCGCGCCGGAGATGCGGGCCACCTCGCGCCCCTGCCGGAACATCACCATGGTCGGAATGCTGCGGATCGCATGGCGCGCTCCCAGAGCATGGTGCTCTTCGGTGTTGAGCTTGGCCAGGCGTACCTGCGGCTCCAGCTCGCGCGCAGCCTGGGCAAAGGCGGGCGCCATCTGGCGGCACGGGCCGCACCACGGCGCCCAGAAGTCCACCACCACGGGGATGTGGCTGCGCGCCACATGGCGCTCGAACGACGCGGCGTCGAGTTCGAGCGGTGCCCCTGCGAAGAGCGGCTGGTGGCACTGGCCGCAGTCGGGCGCGCTGGCCAGCTGCGCGGTTTGCACGCGGTTGGTGGTGTGGCAGTGGGGGCAGACGATGTGCAGGGCTTCGGACATGGGGGCGCGGTGTTGGCAGTCTGAATGTGCGCAGGTGGCGGCCGCGCCGGATTTTTCAAGTCGGCGCACCCGCCGCGGCACTGTCGGCCAAATACCTGCTTGCAAAAATTTACGCGGGATTACAGGGTGTAGAACAACCCGGCGGGCCGGTCGGCCCGGTGGCATCTGCTAAGGTCTGGGCCCATGCAGCTGCTTCCGATACTGACAACTGCCCACGCCCTTTTTCTCGATTTCGACGGCACGCTCACCGAGCTGGCGTCGCGCCCCGAAGCGGTGCGCATCGCGTCCGGGCTGGTGCCCACCCTTTCTGCACTGCACGGCCACCTGGGCGGTGCGCTGGCCATCGTGACCGGGCGGCCCGAGGCCGACATCGACGTCTTCCTGGCGCCCCTGCACCTGCCGCTGGCCAGCGAACACGGCGCGCAATACCGCCTGCACGGCGCGTCCCTGCCGGCCGTGCAGCCGCCCGACCTGGCCCCCGTGCTGCAGGCCGCCTACGACCTCGCATCGCGCCACCCCGGCCTGCTGGTGGAGCCCAAGCGCGCCAGCGTCGCCCTGCACTACCGCCTGGCGCCCCACATGGAGGCACGCTGCCTGGACACCCTGGAACGCGCCTTGCAAGGCGTGGAAGGTGTGGAGCTGATGCGCGGCAAGTTCGTCTTCGAGGTCAAGCCCCGCGGGGCGCACAAGGGCCAGGCCATCATCGATTTCATGACCCAACCGCCGTTTGCGGGCCGCATCCCCGTGTTCGTGGGCGACGACGTCACCGACGAATCGGGCTTTGCCGCGGTGCAGGCCCTGGGCGGATGGGGCATCAAGGTGGGCGAAGGCCCGACCATGGCACAACACCGCTGCATGACGCCTGCCGCACTGCGCGGCTGGCTGTCGAGTGCAAGGACCAACTGGGAACGCGAACAATGAACACTGCAGCCAACGAACCCCAACAGGGCTCGCTCAACCTCGGCATGATCGGCAACTGCGCCATCAGCGCACTGATCGACAACCACGCCCGCATGGTCTGGTGCTGCCTGCCGCGCTTCGATGGTGACCCGGTGTTCAACGCGCTGCTGCAGCCCGGCGACGAGGGCAGCCATTTCGCGATCGAGATCGAGGACCTGGCCTCGGCCCACCAGTGGTACGAGCCCAACACCGCCATCCTGCGCACGCAGCTGTTCGACAAGGCCGGGCACGGCGTGGAGATCACCGACTTCGCGCCGCGCTTCAACAGCCGATCGCGGTTCTTCCGGCCCATGACGCTGGTGCGCCGCGTGCGGCCCATCGAAGGCGCACCGCGCATCCGCGTGGCGCTCAAGGTGCGCTACGACTGGGGTCGCAGCACGCCGCACATCACGCGCGGCAGCAACCACATCCGCTACGTCGGCGAGGACATGACGCTGCGCCTGTCCACCGATGCGCCGGTATCGCACGTGCTGTCGGGGCAGTCGTTCGTGCTCACGCGCGAGCACAACTTCTTGCTCGGCGCGGACGAGCCTCTGCACGAGGGCATTGCCGACACGGCGCGCTACTTCGAGCAGGAAACCACCAGCTACTGGCGCAACTGGAGCCGTGCACTGGCCTTGCCGCTGGAGTGGCAGGACGCGGTGATCCGCGCGGCCATCACGCTCAAGCTGTCGCTGTACGAAGATACCGGCGCCATCGTGGCGGCCATGACCACCAGCATCCCCGAGTCCGCCCACAGCGGCCGCAACTGGGACTACCGCTACTGCTGGCTGCGCGACGCGTTCTTCGTGGTGCGCGCGCTCAACAGCATCTCCGAAGTCGGCACCATGGAGGACTACCTGCGCTGGCTCAGCAACGTGGTCATCGAAGGCGGCGACGGCCACATCCAGCCGCTGTACGGCATCGGCCTGGAAAAAGACCTGCCCGAGTCCGTGATGCCGCAGCTGGCCGGCTACCGCGGCATGGGCCCCGTGCGCGTGGGCAACCAGGCGGCCGAGCATTTTCAGCACGACGTGTACGGCAACATCGTGCTGGGCGCCGCGCAGTCGTTCCACGACCACCGGCTGCTGCACCGCGCGGGCCAGGCCGAGTTCACCCGCCTGGAGCAGGTGGGCGCCAACGCGGTGCGCGTGTACGGCCAGCCCGATGCGGGCATGTGGGAGCTGCGCACCCGTGCGCGGGTCCACACATCATCCGCGCTGATGAGCTGGGCCGCCTGCGACCGCCTGGCCAAGATTGCGCTGACCCTGCAACTGCCCGACCGCGCCGCATACTGGCGCGACCATGCCGACCGCATGCGCGACGAGATCATCGACAAGTCCTGGAGCGAAACCCGCCAGGCCTTTGCCGAAAGCTTCGGCGGCAACGAGCTCGATGCCAGCGTGCTGCTGATGGCCGAGGTGGGCATGATCGACCCCATGGACCCGCGCTTCGTGAGCACGGTGGAGGCCATGGAAAAGAGCCTGTGCGACGGCCCGTACATGCGCCGCTACGAAGCGGCCGACGACTTCGGCAAGCCCGAGACGGCGTTCAACATCTGCACCTTCTGGCGCATCGACGCACTGGCGCGCATCGGCCGCAAGGCCGAGGCGCGGGCCATCTTCGAGACCATGCTGGCAGCGCGCAACCCGCTGGGCCTGCTGTCCGAAGACACCCATGCCGAGACGCAGGAGATGTGGGGCAACTTCCCGCAGACGTACTCCATGGTGGGCGTCATCAACGCCGCGGTGCGCCTGTCGGCCCCGTGGGACAGCGTGATTTGAGGCGGCGTCCGACAGTTTGACCACCCCATCCGCGGCGATGATGCGGCATGAGCCGACTCGTTGTTGTATCGAACCGCATTGCGGACCCCCGTAAACCTGCCGCTGGCGGCCTGGCCGTCGCCCTGGGCGACGCGCTGAACAAAACCGGAGGGTTGTGGTTCGGCTGGAGCGGCAACGTGCTGGAGGACGGCACGCCCGGCGAGAGCGATCTGCAGACACGCCAGGCCGGCGCGGTGACCCTGGCCACCGTGGACCTGTGCCGCGAAGACCACGACAGCTACTACCACGGCTACAGCAACAGCGTGCTGTGGCCCGTGTTCCATTACCGGCTGGACCTGGCGGACTTCAACACCCGCTACATCGCGGGCTACCGCCGGGTCAACCAGATGTTTGCGCGCAAGCTGCTGCCGCTCTTGCGCGACGACGACATCATCTGGATACACGACTACCACCTGATCCCCCTGGCCGCCGAGCTGCGCGCCATGGGCTGCAAGCAGCGCATCGGCTTCTTCCTGCACATCCCCATGCCGCCGCCGCTCATCATGGCGGCCATTCCGCAGCACGAGTGGCTGATGCGGTCGCTGTTCGCCTACGACCTGGTGGGCCTGCAGAGCGAGGCCGATGTCTCGCACTTCACCCGCTACGTGCGCAACGAGGCCAGCGCCGAAGAAGTGGGCGTGCAGCAGCTGCGCGCGTTCGGCGCCACGGTGCAGGTCAAGGCGTTCCCCATCGGCATCGACGTGGACGAGTTCATTCGCCTGGGCCAGGCGCCCGACGCGGTCGAAACCTACGAGAACATGCGCGACGAATACTCGCGCCGGCGGCTGCTGCTGGGCATCGACCGGCTGGACTACTCCAAGGGCATCCCGCACCGCGTGCGCGCGTTCCGCGAGCTGCTGGACCGCTACCCCGAGAACCGCGACAGCGCCACGATGATCATGATCGCCTCGCCGTCGCGCGACGACGTGCACGCCTATGCCGACCTGCGCCAGGAGCTCGAAGGCCTGTGCGGCTCCGTCAATGGCGACTACGGCGAGCTCGACTGGATGCCCGTGCGCTACATCCACCGCATGGTGGCGCGCAAGCGTGTGCCGGGCCTGTGCCGCGCCGCGGCGGTGGGCCTGGTCACGCCGCTGCGCGACGGCATGAACCTGGTGGCCAAGGAATACGTGGTGGCGCAGAACCCCGAGGACCCCGGCGTGCTGGTGCTCTCGCGTTTTGCGGGCGCGGCCGAGCAACTGAAGGAAGCGCTGCTGGTGAACCCCTACGACACGCAGGGCACGGCGGACAGCATCCAGCAGGCGCTGCAGATGCCGCTGGCCGAGCGGCAGGCCCGCCACCAGAAACTCATGGCGCGCATCCGCGAGCACGATGTGCACTGGTGGCGCAAGTCGTTCCTCGCAGCATTGGAAGCAGCGGGCGACTGATTAGGATTTGCACTGCACGCATTGAACACCGTTCGGGCGGCGCCTGTCCAAGCCCTGCGCGGCGCTTCGACAGGCTCAGCGTGAACGGTTTGTATAGTGGACGGATGTGGGCATGACCTCATGACCATATGACCACATGACGACCACCACGCGGCGCGCTACAGCAGTTTGGTGAGCAGGCTCACCACGAAGCTCAGCAGCAGCGTGGACGCGAGCGGCACGTCCCAGTCGCGCCCCAGCCACCGAAAGCGCAGGTCGCCGGGCAAGCGGCCAAAGCCCATGCGCCGCAGCAGGGGCGAGAGCCAGCTGAGCAGCATCAGGGCCAGGAAGATGACGAGGAGCCAGCGGATCATGGTGCGCCGAGTGTAGGCGCTGCAGGTACCCGCGCACGCAGGCAGGCATGGGCCTTGCACCACGCTGGCATGTTCGCAACCGACCGAGGGCACGCATGGATTGGAGCTACCACCACACCGCCGGCGGGCAGCGCTGGCAGTTCGACGGCCTGCGCGACGTGCTGGCCAAGGCGTCGCCCCTGCGCTCGGGCGACGTGCTGGCGGGCATTGCGGCGGCCACGGCGGTGGAGCGCATGGCCGCGCGCATGTGCCTGGCAGACGTGCCACTGTCGCGGTTCCTGACCGAGGCCCTGGTGCCCTACGAGTCCGACGAGGTCACGCGGCTCATCATCGACACCCACGGTGCCGCCGCGTTCGCGCCCATTGCCCACCTCACCGTGGGCGACTTTCGCAACTGGCTGCTCGACCACGCCACCGACAGCGCCGTGCTGGCGGCCGTGGCCCCCGGGGTCACGCCCGAGATGGCCGCTGCCGTGAGCAAGCTCATGCGCAACCAGGACCTGATCGCGGTGGCCCGCAAATGCCGCGTGGTCACGCGCTTTCGCAACACCATCGGCCTGCCGGGCCGGCTGTCGGTGCGGCTGCAGCCCAACCACCCCACGGACGACCTGCGCGGCATCGCGGCGTCGATGATCGACGGGCTGCTGTACGGCGCGGGCGACGCGGTGATCGGCATCAACCCGGCGACCGACAGCATCGCGGCCCTCACCGGCCTGGTGCACCGGCTGGACGACGTGATCGCCACGCTGCAGATCCCCACGCAGTCATGTGTGCTGACCCACGTGACCAACACCGTGCAGATGATCGAGCGCGGCGCGCCGGTGGACCTGGTGTTCCAGTCCATCGCGGGCACCGAGAAGGCCAATGCGGGCTTCGGCATCAGCCTGGCCCTGCTGCGCGAGGCGCACGACGCGGCGCGGTCCCTGCAGCGCGGCGCGGACTTTGGCGATGGCCGGGGCGACAACGTGATGTACTTTGAGACCGGCCAGGGCAGCGCCCTGTCGGCCGACGCGCACCACGGCGTGGACCAGCAGACCTGCGAGGCGCGGGCCTACGGCGTGGCGCGGGCGTTCTCGCCGCTGCTCACCAACACGGTGGTCGGCTTCATCGGGCCGGAGTACCTGTATGACGGCAAGCAGATCATCCGCGCGGGCCTGGAAGACCACTTCTGCGGCAAGCTGCTGGGCGTGCCGCTGGGCTGCGATGTCTGCTACACCAACCATGCCGAGGCCGATTCGGACGACATGGACACGCTGATGACGCTGCTGGGCACTGCGGGCCTGACCTTCATCATGGGCGTGCCGGGCGCGGACGACATCATGCTCAACTACCAGAGCACCTCGTTCCACGACGCGCTGTACCTGCGCGAGGTGCTGGGCCTGCGGCGCGCGCCCGAGTTCGAGGCCTGGCTTGCGCGCATGCACTTGGCCGACGGCGCGGGCCGGCTGCTGCCCGCCACACAGCAGCAGGCGGCCATCGCACAGCTGCGGCAGATCGGGATGCGGGTATGACAGACCCCACCGGCACCCCACCCCCCTTCGGCCCGCCGCCCGACCCCTGGGCCGACCTGCGCGCCCACACCGCCGCCCGCCTGGCCCTGGGCCGCGCGGGCACGGCCATCCCCACGCGCGAACTGCTCGACTTCGGCCTGGCCCATGCGCAGGCGCGCGATGCGGTGCATTTGCCGCTCGATGCCGATGCGCTGGCACAGCGGCTGGCAGGCCTGGGCTGCACCACGCTGCAGGTGGCCAGCGCCGCACCCGACCGGGCCACGTACCTGCTGCGCCCTGACCTGGGCCGGCGCCTGTGCGACGGGGATGCACAGCGTCTGCGGGCATTGGGCCAGGGCGGCCAGGCGGACTGCGACCTGCTGCTGGTGGTGGCCGACGGCCTGTCGGCCCTGGCGGTCGAACGCCATGCCGAGCCGCTGGTGCAGTGCATCTTCAGCACCGCGCCCCAGGGCTGGCGCATCGGCCCCGTGGTGATCGCCACGCAGGCGCGCGTGGCGCTGGGCGACGAGGTGGGCGCACTGCTGGGGGCCCGCCTGGTGGCGGTTCTGATCGGCGAGCGCCCGGGGCTGAGTTCGCCGGACAGTCTGGGCATTTATCTGTCCTGGCACCCCCGGGTCGGGTGCAGCGATGCGGAGCGCAACTGCATCTCCAACGTGCGTCCGCAGGGGTTGCCGCCTGCCGCCGCCGCTGCGCGCCTGTGGTGGCTGTGTGCAGAGGCGCGGAGGCTGGGACTGACGGGCGTGCCGTTGAAGGACCGCAGTGAGGGCGTGACGCTGGCGGCGGGCGGGCCGCAGAGGCCTCAAGACGAGCCCCCTCTCCCCCACCCTCTCCCGCGAGGGGAGAGGGGGTAAGGCCGGCGCTCGGTGGCTCACAGCGCGCGTCCCATTCAGACATTCGCGAAGGCGGCCTCCGCGCCTGTCGCCGACAACTGTCTTCCCAATCGCACCCAAAGGCGCAGCGGCCCTCACCAGCCAGCGCAACCAGCGCCCCGGAAACCCCCTCTCCCCTTGCGGGAGAGGGCTGGGGAGAGGGGGCAATGAGCAGCAGGGCCTCGACCCAGCGCCCCCCACTCCACTCCACCCCCTCACAACCGGTGCGACCGATCCCCCCGCACAAACCCCATCGGCTCCCACGCCGGCCCCGCGCCCAAGGCCAGCACCTTGAAGAGCTCGCCCATCTCATGCTCCATGATCAATTTGGCCGCTGTCGCCCGCTCCGCCTGCGGTAGCTGCTCCATTTTTGATAGCAATCCACAGTTAATGAGGAAATGCGCCTGCGTCGTGTAGCCCAGCACCTCCAGCCCCGTCTCCTGCGCGGCCAGGGCCATGGCGGTGAAGTTGACGTGGGCGGTGATGTCCTTGCGCCCCACCGCCACCAGCGGGTCGCCGTCGGCCAGGTGGCCCTGGTGGCACATCACCGTGCCCATGTGGCGCTGGGGGTGGTAGTACTCGCTCTCGCCAAAGCCGTAGTCCAGCAGAAAGGCCGCGCCGCGCGTGAGCCGGTCGGCCAGCATGCGGATGAAGCCTTCGCCCTGGGCGTGGATCTCGGTCAGGTAGTCCTGCGGGCCTTCGATGTCGATGGGCGGGCGCAGCGCGGTGGGGCGGTCGGCCCAGGCAAAGCTGCCGTCGTCCTGCGCCACCACGCCGCGCTCGTGCCACACGCCTTGCGCCTGGCCGCCGTGGCGCGCCAGCAGTTGCACGGGCATGGCGTCCAGCACCTCGTTGCCCACGACCACGCCTTCGATGCGCTCGGGCAGCGCGTCCACCCAGCGCAGCTTGTGGGCATGCGCTGCCAGCCGCACCTGCTGGCGCGCGCGCAGGCTGCCCGACAAATCGACGATGGTGTAGCGCTGCACCTGGTCGCCCAGAGCGTCCAGCAGTTGCAGGGCCACTGCGCCGGAGCCGGCGCCGAACTCCCACACCTCGGAGGTGCCCGTGGCGGCCAGCGCCTGCGCCACCTGCCGCGCCAGCGTCTGGCCGAACAGCGGCGTGAGCTCGGGCGCGGTCACGAAGTCGCTGCCGGACTCGGGCATGGCGCCGAACTTGGCACTGTCGTTGGCGTAGTAGCCCAGGCCCGGCGTATACAGCGCCAGCGCCATGAAGCGGTCAAAGCCGATCCAGCCGCCCTCGGCGGCAATGGTCTGGCGGATGTGGGCCGCCAGGGCGGTCGTTAAACTGTCGGGTTGTTGGGTCACGGCCCGCATTGTCCCCCACCCCGCCACCATGCCCCACCCCACCCGTTTCCGCACCGTGCTTGTGACCGGCGCCGCCAAGCGCCTGGGGCGCGCCATTGCGCTGGCGCTGGCCGAGGGTGGCTGGCAGGTGGCGGTGCACTACCGCACGTCCGAGCAGGATGCTATCGAAACAGTAGCTGCTTGCGCACGCCTGGCAGGCGGTAGCGCCCATTTTGATGCCGATTTCGACGACGAGGCCGCCGTGCGCGGCCTGCTGCCGCGTGTGGTGGCGCACTTTGGCAGCGTGGACGCGGTGGTCAACAGCGCCTCGCTGTTCGAGCACGACAACGCACAGACCTTCGGCTTTGCCGCGCTGGAAAAGCACCTGCGCAGCAACACCGCCGCGCCCGTGCTGCTGGCCCAGGCGCTGCACGCGCACCTGGCCGACCGCGCTGCCGCCGGCGAGGCCGATGCCCAGGGCGCCGTGGTCAACCTGCTGGACCAGAAGCTCTGGAACCAGAACCCCGACTTCGTGAGCTACACCCTGTCCAAGGCGGCCCTGGAAGCCGCCGGCACCATGCTGGCCCTGGCCCTGGCGCCGCGCGTGCGCGTGGTGGGTGTGGCGCCGGGCCTCACGCTCACCAGCCACATGCTGGAAGAGCAAAAATTCCAGCAGCTGCACGCGCTGAGCCCGCTGGGCCGCTCGTCCACGGCCGAGGACGTGGCGAGCACCGTGAAGTTTGCGCTGGAGAACCGCTCCATCACCGGCACCACGCTGCTGGTGGACGGCGGCCAGCATTTGATGAAGTTCGAGCGTGATTTTTCAATGATGTGAGCGGGCGCCGGCCCACGCAGAAAGAAGCTATCTCCCATGGACCACACCGCCGTCGGCACCCAGATCCTCACCCTGACCGGCCTGCGCTTTGACGCCAACCTGGGCATCCTCTCGCACGAGAAGACCGCCCCCCAGCCCATCCAGGTCGATGCCGAGCTGAGCCTGGGCGTGCAGCCGCTCACCCCGCGCGACGACGACATCCTGCACGTGCTGGACTACCGCAAGGTGCGCCAGATCATCATCGACGAGTGTCGCGCCGAGCACGTGAACCTGCTCGAGAGCCTGATCGGCAAGCTGGCCAACCGGCTGATGCAGCTGCCCGGCGTGCTGGGCGTGCGCGTGAAGATCGCCAAGCTGGAGATCTTCGACGACTGCGAGGTGGCGATCCGCATCGAGACCGGGCAGTGGTGACCACCCCGAGCAACCGGCCGCAGTAGCCGGCACGAAGCGAAGCCGCGCGCCCCCAAAAGGGAAGGGCCGCAGTCATCGACCACGGCCCTCCAGGGGGTTGCGCTACAACGGCTTTTGCGCCTCGGCCAGCGCGCTGCGGGCTTCGTCCAGCTTGGCCTGGCGCGCGGCGATCTTTTTGGCATCGCCCTTCTTCTGCGCCTCGGCCAGGCTTTTCTCACGCTCGGCCACCTTCTTCGTGGCCTTGCGGATCTCCGCGTCGCGCTCCTTGGCCAGCCAGGCGTCGGTGCAGTGCGCCTTGTTGGACCGGCGCGCCTGCCGCAGCCCCGCGACCTCGCGGGTGCGGCCCTGTGCGGTGGCCTCGGCCAGTTGCGCTTCGATGCGCGCCTGCTTGGCGGCGCAGGCAGGCGATGCATCGGCCGCCAGCGCAGGCGCGGCATGCAGGGCCAGGAGACAGACACCCACAACAAGGTTCTTCACGGCAACGCTCCGATCGGTGGTACAGCGCTCCATCGTAGCGGCCTTGCCGGGGCCCGTAGCTTCTCAATGAAGCCGGGAGCCCTTGGGCAGCCGTTTGGCCAGCCACTCGTGCACGTCGGCCCGCACATTGCGGCCGTCCAGCAAGAACGACTCGTACCGGCTGGGCACGTACGGCAGGAACAACAGGCGCATGCCCGCCTCTTCGGGCAGGCGGGCGGCCTTGTAGCCGTTGCACGCGGCGCAGGCGGCCACCAGGTTGGTCCACGACGTGGCGCCGCCGCGCGACTGCGGCACGATGTGCTCGCACTGCAGCACGTCCTCGCTGAACACACCGCCGCAGTAGGCGCAGGTGTGGCGGTCGCGGCGCAGCAGCCGGCGCTTGGTGAGGCCCGGCACCACGTCAAAGAGGTTGATCCGGGCCACACCGCGCAGCGCGATGATGGGCGCGACCTCCAGCACCGACTGCCGGCCCGTCGCCGCGTTGTGCCCGCCACGCAATGTGGCCAGGGGCGCCAGGCCGGCATCCCACGCCACGGCGCCGCTGGCGTAGTGCACGGCGGCTTGCTCCAGCGGCATCCAGGACTGGGGCGTGCCGTGCAGGTCCAGCTGCAGCACGCGGGGCGCGGGGGTGCGGGGTTTTCGGGACGAGGGTTCGGTGGGGGTGATGGTGGTGCGGGGCATGGGGCTCTCCTTTCTGGGGATGAAGGGCGCAGCCGCCCAGCCCAGCGCACGCCCCGGTTAATACATGGTCATCGACGACTGCGACAACGAAGACAAAGCGACAAACAAAAGCACAAACAAAAGCGTCAGGGGCCGCCCACCGTCAATCGGTGGGGGCCGGCGTGGATGCATGCCCAAGGCGCGCAGGGACCGCGAATGCGAAAGCGGACGCTCGCAGGGGCGTGCCGTTACCACTCGCCGACCTCGCGCACGCGCTGGTCGAGGTCGAGCTGGTCGAGCCGGCGCGCTGCGGCTGCGCGGCCTGGGGCCGTGCGTTGCAGGCGCGCGCGCACGGATGCCAGGCGGGCCAGCCAGCCTACAAGGCCGACACGGCGCCGCTGGGCGCCCAAGGGGAAGGAATGCTGGATGGCCATGGGGGATCTCCTGGAGGTGAATGGAGGGTTGGAAACGGGGTGGGTGGGTTGATGAAAAGGAAGGGCAGACCGGGGAGGGATCGAACCTCCGAATGGCGGAATCAAAATCCGCTGCCTTACCACTTGGCGACCGGTCAGCAAAAAGGAAAAAGAAGGGGCGCCACAGACAGGAGTCGAACCTGCAATCCCCGGTTGAACCAACCAGGCGCCCCATCCGACAGGGCTGCTGCGGCATGCCTGCCAAGCCCGCGCAATGCGGGTGATGGACAGGGAAAGAAATTGGCGCGCGCGGAAGGAGTCGAACCTTCAACCGCTAAGAACCTGCTGACGCCTTATTCGAGGCCCGAATAAGGCGTCAGCAGGTTCCCGGAGACCAGTGCTCTGCCAGTTGAGCTACACGCGCATGGAGCCTGAATGGGCGTTTCTCGCCCAATGCATATCCATTTCGGCTGTGCCTTCACGCGACCGCAGCCCGCCGGGGGCTGCGCATGCACGTCGCTGCACTGGGCGATCAACCCCAGCACATCCCGCCGGGCCGCGCATGCGGCCGGGTCCGGCGGTGTGAGCAAAGGCACACCCGAAATGGAGAAGGGGTGCAATGCGGTGAACGCGCAAACCCTTCTGCTTTCGATGCAGGTCGGCCATCACTCCCTCGGAGCGCGGCGCCTGCGGCAAACTTTTAATGAACGGAATCCCCGGCAGGTCGATGCCTGCGGGGGCAGCGCTGGCGCTGCAAACAAAAAATAAGGGTGGAGAAAAACGACCGGCAAAAAGAAAAAGGCCCGGAACCACTTGGTTGCCGGGCCTCTTGTCGATCAAGAGATCGGGAGGGAGAACGCTCTGGGACTACTGCCCTGCGTTGCAACCTCCGCCCGGTGACGGAGCGGTATCCTCAAAACCATTACCCAGCCACTGCGGCTGGCTGGTGCGGGAGCTGCCGTCCATGCAGCTGTCCATCTGGCTGTCCATGTGGCTATGGCCCTGCAAATACGCCGCGGCGCCTTGGTGCGAAGGCAGTCGTTTGGACATCAAGCCGATGGACGACACCTGCGCATTGAACGCCCCACGCACGGCCACAGCGCACTGGGGGGTACGGCGGTGGATGGCGTTGTGGCGGGCGTTCATGGCGGTCTCTCGGAGGTGGTCGGCGTGTTCGTAGGGAAAGGGGACGGGGACATGGAGTCCTGATGACCGTAGACTGTAAATAGTCTTTACACTCCGGTCAACGCCCCGTACCCGCTTTTTTTGCGTCTGTTGTTTTTTCTTTGTGACCCCGCCGCCCACCACCGTGACCCGCCGCACCAACGTGCTGGCCCTGCACCGCCTTTTTCTCGAACAACAGATCGCCGCCGGCAAGCCCGCCAAGGGGCTGGACCAGGCGTTTGCCGCGTCGCTGGAGATATCGCCCAGCATGTGGAGCCAGATCAAGAGCGCCCGCCCCATCGGCGACACGCTGGCGCGGCAGATCGAGCGGCATGCGCGCGTGGACATCGGCTGGCTGGACGCCCAGCACGCCACCGACCACCCCGACCCGGCCGAGGAACGCTTTGTGGCGCTGGCGCGCGACGCCTGGCGCAGCGCCAATGCCAAGGGCAAGCGCGAGCTGCGCGTGTGGCTGACCGCGCGTGCCAGCGCTGGTGAGCCGCAGAGCAGCAGCAGCCCCTCTGACCACAAGCCGCCCAAGGCGCAAAAATAGCCCCCCTGGGCGCAGAACGCCCCCCTGGAGAGCCCGCCCTACCCCACGGCACGGCGGTTTCACCGACAATTGAGGGCTTGTTGACGCCTTTTGGCACCGCCCGTGCGCACCACCCTTGCGCCCCGCGGCACCGCTTTACCCGACCCCAGAGCCCCTTCCCATGAGCGCAGTGATGAACGACACCCCCCAGGCCGGCTGGACCGCCGAGCCCCCCGAAGTGGCAGCCACGGGCGCCGATGCCCTGGCCGCAGCGGGCCCGGCGCGCCTGAAGATCGAGCGCGAGACCCACAAGCTCGAAAAGCGCCTGTGCCGCGAGGTGGGCAAGGCCATCGTCGACTTCAACATGATCGAAGAAGGCGACAAGGTCATGGTGTGCATGTCCGGCGGCAAGGACAGCTACACCCTGCTGGACATCCTGCTCAAGCTCAAGGCCCGCGCGCCCATCCATTTCGACCTGGTGGCGGTCAACCTGGACCAGAAGCAGCCCGGCTTTCCCGAGCATGTGCTGCCCGAGTACTTGAAGACCACCGGCGTCCCGTTCCACATCGAGAACGAGGACACCTACAGCATCGTCAAGAAGCTGGTGCCCGAAGGCAAGACCACCTGCAGCCTGTGCAGCCGCCTGCGCCGGGGCATTCTGTACCGCGTGGCCGACGAACTGGGCTGCACCAAGATCGCGCTGGGCCACCACCGCGACGACATCCTGCAGACGCTGCTGCTCAACATGTTCTTCGGCGGCAAGATGAAGAGCATGCCGCCCAAACTGGTCAGCGACGACGGCAGGCACGTGGTGATCCGCCCGCTGGCCTACGTGGCCGAGAAGGACACCGCGCGCTGGTCCGCGCACCGCGACTTCCCCATCATCCCGTGCAACCTGTGCGGCAGCCAGGAGAACCTGCAGCGCAAGCAGGTGGGCGAGATGCTGCGCGAATGGGACAGGAAATTCCCCGGCCGCGTGGAGAACATGTTCAACGCGCTGCAGAACGTGGTGCCCTCGCACCTGCTCGACGGCGGTTTGTTCGACTTCAAGAACGCCCGGGCCACGGGCGTGGCCAGTGAAGACGGCGACAAGGCTTTCGACAAGGAAGAGTTCTCGGCGCCATCGCTGCCGGGCATGGGCGGCGTGCAAGTGGTAACACTGTCGTGAACCTCCGGGGCCGGGCGCACTCTCACCGGGATCCTGTTACCCCGCCCAAGGAGACTCTCACCATGATGCGCCGCCCCCTCTCCGTC
Organism: Acidovorax sp. NPDC077693; assembly: GCF_044542805.1. Classification (NCBI taxonomy): domain Bacteria; kingdom Pseudomonadati; phylum Pseudomonadota; class Betaproteobacteria; order Burkholderiales; family Comamonadaceae; genus Acidovorax; species Acidovorax sp. NPDC077693. The sequence goes on from NZ_JBITVD010000017.1 coordinate 122,380, forward strand.
GCCCTGCTGTGTGCCACAGCAGCGGCCGTCCTTGCCGGTTGCAGCACCGGCCCGCGCCTGGTCGAAGGCCAGGTGCAGAGCTTTTCGACCCTGCAGGCCATTCCCACGCCCGCCACCTACCGCATCGAGCGCCTGCCGTCGCAGCAGATGCCCTCGTTCGATCCGGTCATGGCCCTGGCCGAGCAGGCGCTCGGCCGCGCCGGCCTGCGCCGCGACGACGCCGCGCCCAAGCTGCTGGCACAGGTCGGCGTGCAGGCCGACTTAGTGCCGCGCGCGGACCCGTTCCGCCCCTATGGGCCCTACGGATACGGCCCCTCCCCCTGGGGCTGGGGCTTTGGCGGCTGGCACGGGCGGGGCGTTGGCCTGTACGGCGGCTGGGGCTTCTACGAGCCCACGCCCTTGCACCGCCGCGCCGTGAGCATCGTGCTGCGCGACGCCGCCACGCAGGCCGTGGTGTACGAGACCTCCGCCGTGCACGAGGACGTGTGGGTGAGCGACCCTGCCGTCTACGGCGTGCTGTTCGACGCCGCGCTCAGCGGCTTTCCGCAGCCGCCCCAAGGCCCGCGGCTGGTGCGCCAGTCCCTGGCGCCCATGCCCGCCGCCGTGCCCGGCACCGTGCGCTGACCGCGCCGCACCGCACGCACCGGCGCTGCCCCTTTCAACCCCACACGCCCCACACCACCGCCCGCATGCACGCCACCCGCATCGTTGCCGTCCGCCACGGAGAAACCGCCTGGAACGTGGACACCCGCATCCAGGGCCACCTGGACATCCCGCTCAACGACACCGGCCTGTGGCAGGCCGAGCAGCTGGGCCAGGCGCTGGCCGGCGAGAGCTTTGCCGCCATCTACACCAGCGACCTGCAGCGCGCCCACGCCACGGCGCAGGCGGTGCAGCGCACCACCGGCGCGCCGCTGACCACCGTGCCGGGCCTGCGCGAGCGCAGCTTCGGCCACTTCCAGGGCCGCACCTTCGCCGAGATCGAGGCCGAGCTGCCTGACGACGCGCGCCGCTGGCGCAAGCGCGACCCGCACTACACACCCGAGGGCGGCGAGTCGCTGGTGACCTTGCGCGAGCGCATCGAGCGCACCGTGATGGCGCTGGCCGCACCGCACGCGGGCGAGCAGATATTGCTGGTGGCGCACGGCGGCGTGCTCGACGTGCTGTACCGCCTGGCCACCCGCCAGGAGACCCAGGCGCCGCGCACCTGGCAGCTGTCCAACGCCGCCATCAACCGCCTGCTGTGGACCCCGGACGGCCTCACCCTGGTGGGCTGGGCCGACACGCAACACCTGGACGACAACGCGATGCGCGATGAAACCCATTCCTGAGGCACTGAAGGCGTCCATCGGCCAACGGGTGGACCTGATCGATACGCCCTCGCTGGTGGTCGACCTGGACGCCATGGACCGCAACATCCAGCGCATGGCCGACTTCGCGCGCAAGCACCAGGTGCGCTGGCGCCCGCACGCCAAGATGCACAAGAGCGCCGAGCTGGCCCTGCTGATGCAGCGGGCCGGCGCGCAGGGCGTGTGCGTGCAGAAGGTGGCCGAGGCCGAGGCGCTGGCCGCCGGCGGCATGAACGACATCTACATCAGCAACCAGGTGGTGGCCATGCCCAAGCTGCAGCGCGTGGCGCGCCTGGCCGCCCTGCTGGCGGCGCGCGGCGGCCGGCTGGCGATTGCGGTGGACCACCTTGAAGGCATCGAGCGGCTGGCCGAGACCATCGCCCAGATCGGCATGCCCCTGCCGCGCGAGGGCCACTGGGCGGCCGGCGACAGCACGCTGATCGATGTGTTCGTGGAGATCGACGTGGGCCAGGGCCGCTGCGGCGTACCGCCCGGCGAGGCCGCCGTGCCCCTGGCGCTGGCCGTGGCACGCAGCCGGGGGCTGCGCTTTGCGGGCCTGCAGGCCTACCACGGCCGCGCCCAGCACTTGGCCGGCGCCACCGACCGGCGCGAGGCCATGGCCGCCGTGGTGCGCGCCGCCAGCCACACCCGCGACCTGATCGAAGCGGCCGGCGTGCCCGTGCCGCTCATCACCGGATCGGGCACCGGTACGCTGGTGCACGAGGCGGCCAGCGGCGTGTACGGCGAACTGCAGGCCGGCTCCTTCCTCTTCATGGACGCCGACTACGCCCGCAACGAACGCGAGCCGGCGCAGCCCGCCTTCGAGCACGCGCTGTTCATCAAGACCCAGGTGGTGTCGGTGCGCGAGAACGTGCACGCCGTGTGCGACGCGGGCCACAAGAGCCACGCCATCGACTCCGGCCTGCCCACCGTGGCCCTGCTGCCGCCCGACCGCGGCCTGCGCTACGCCAACGGCGGCGACGAGCACGGCATCCTGCACCCCGACAGCCCCAAGTCCCGCCTGCCGGCCCTCGGCCGCATGCTGTGGCTCATCCCCGGCCACTGCGACCCCACGGTCAACCTGCACGACTTCATGATCGGCGTGCGCGGTGGCCTCGCGATGGGCGTGGTGGAGCGGATCATCCGGGTAGATGCCAGGGGCGCGCTGACCTGATCGGGGCAAGAATCGGCGAACTCTTCGTCTCGCCGCCATGAGCCCCAGCCAGATCATCGTCCTTGCCACGCCTGTCTTCTTCCTGCTGATCGCCATCGAGCTGGCCGTCGGCTACAAGCGCCAGCGCAATACCTACCGCCTGGCCGACGCGGTCAGCAGCATCAGCCTGGGGATGCTGAGCCAGACCAGCGCGGTGTTCACGCGGCTTTTGCGCATCGGCATCTACACCGCGTTGTTCGAGCACGTGGCCCTGTGGCGCAGCGATGCGTTCTGGACCAGCCTGCCGGGCTGGCTGCTGGCGCTGGTGTTCTACGACTTTTGCTACTACTGGCTGCACCGCATGGGGCACGAGTCGGCGGTTCTGTGGGCGGCGCATGCGGTGCACCACCAGAGCCAGGACTACAACCTGTCGACCGCGTTGCGCCAGACGAGTTCGGGCGCGCTGCTGGGCTGGGTGTTCTATGTGCCCATGGCGCTGGCGGGCGTGCCGCCGCTGGTGTTTGCGGTGGTGGCTCTGGTCGATCTTCTCTATCAATTTTGGGTGCACACCGAGCAGGTGGGCAAGCTCGGCTGGTTCGACCGCTGGTTCTGCAGCCCCAGCAACCACCGCGCGCACCACGCCGTGAACGACGCCTACCTGGACAAGAACTACGGCGGCATCCTCATCGTGTGGGACCGGATGTTCGGCACGTTCCAAGAAGAGGACGACCGGGACCGCTGCGTGTACGGCACGCGCGGCCTGCTCAACAGCTGGGACCCGCTGTGGGCCAACGCCCAGGTGTACGCGGGCCTGGCGCACGACAGCTGGCATGCGCGCAGCTGGGCCGACAAGCTGCGGGTGTGGATCAAGCCCCCGGGCTGGCGGCCGGCCGATGTGGCGGCGCGCTTTCCGAAGCCCGCATTCAGCATGGCGCAGATGGTGCCCTACCACCCGCCGATGTCGCGTGCGGTGCAGTGGTTTGCGCTGGTGCAGTTCACGCTGATGCTCGCGGGCGTGGCGGCGTTTTTGTGGCGGGCCGACAGCGCGCCGCTGGCCGAGAACGCGGTCTGGTTTGCCACGCTGCTGGTGGCGCAGTGGGCGCTGGGCGCGGTGATGCAGGGGCGCATCGGCCTGCTGATGGCGCTGGTGCTGCAGAGCGGCGCGCTGGCCACGGCCACCAGTGCGCTGGGGTTCGTGCAGTGGCACTGGGTGTTCAAGCCGCTCACCATGGTGATTGCTATTTTTTTGGTAGCTACTAGCGCTTATCAGTTCAGCGGCAGAGGCCGATTTGACTCCAAAACCTGGGCGCTGCTGGGCGCCGCGCTGGCGGGGTCGCTGGCGGGGGATGTGTTTTTGATGGTCGAGGGCTTCTTCATCCCGGGGCTCGTGAGTTTCCTGATCGCCCACTTGTTCTACGTGGCGCTGTTCAAGACCGGGCAGCGGTGGTTTCCACACCGCGGGGCGCTGGCGGCCACGCTGGGTGTGGGCGTGGCAATGTATGCCTTCTTGTGGACGGGCGGGCTGCCGGCCGCGCTGCGGGGGCCGGTGGCAGCGTACGTGCTGGTGATCGCGCTGATGGCCGCGCAGGCCATCGGGCGGGCCAGCGTGCTGCGCGACAAGGCGGCGGTGCTGGTGGCGGTGGGCGCGGCGTTCTTCATGCTCAGCGATTCGCTGCTGGCCACGCACCGCTTCGTGTCGCCGCTGCCGTGGTCGCAGGTGTGGGTGCTGGGCACCTACTACGCGGCGCAGGCGTGCATCGTGGCGGGGGTGTTGAAGGCGGCAACGGCGCCTGACGGTCTGCCGGTCGCTGCGACTGCTGCTGTGGCTAGTGCGCCCATGTGCGGGCCAGCGCGGCAGCCGGAACATACGCCGCACCCGCAATGAACAGCACGCCGGCCAGGGTGAACGAGCCGGCGCTCAGCAACCACAGCAGGGTGTCGGCGTTGTACCAGCCGGGCCGCGCCTGCAGCAGCGCGGCCAGGGCCGGTTCCTGCGCCGCGATCAAGCCCCGCCCCGCGGTGTAGTGGTACACGGCGCCGCCCAGGGCCCAGAACCCGGTCAGCACCAGCGCCAGGCCATAGAACGCGTACCCGGTGCGCCAGCGCTTGGTGCTGCCCGCCGTGCACCACACGCCCAGGCAGCCCGCCAGCACCGCCGCGGCCACCGACCAACCCTGAATCAGGTCGCTGGCCACTGGCAGCAGCCAGTGCCAGGCCCAGGGCAAGGGCGTGAGCAGCCATTCCGATTGCGACCCGAGCCCCGGCCAGCGCTGCGGGGGCAGGTCCATGGAGAAGCGCGGTCGGTCCACCATGGTCAGCACGAAGGTCACCGGCACCAGCACGGCGAAGAGGATGTAGGCACTGGCACGGCCCACCAGCAGGCGGTGCGCCCACGGAGCGGCCGTGCCGTCACGCCGTTGCCCGCTGAGGAGCTGCGATGCGATGCCGGCCGCCAACGCGGCTTCGGCGATCGCGCCGCACACGGCCACGCGGCCGCGCAGATCGGCAAAACCTTCCAGCACGAAGACCGAGAGCTGGCCATAGACGAGCGCGCCCAGCGCGTGCAGGGCCAAGGTGCCCGCCAGCAAGGCCCACATGCAGGACCTCAAAAAGCGTTGCTCGGGAACGATGTCCGCCCCGCTGGCACTGACCCAGCCCCGCGCGGCGCGCGCCCGGGCTTCGGCCCGAAGCTGGCGGCGGCGGTCATTCTTTTTATCTGGCTTGCGCGGTGGTGCCATGGCTCTGTGGTGCGGCCTGGACGGCTGCGGCAAGGATGGGCGAAAGCGAGAGGGTGAGCGAGGGAGACGGGGGACGGAGGACAACAACCGGAGCCGCTCAGGCGCCGAACAGCCCGGGCGCCCCCGCGCTGGGCGGCGCCACGCCCAGGTGCCGAAACGCTGCCAGCGTGGCGATGCGCCCGCGCGGCGTGCGCTGCAAGAAGCCCTGCTGGATGAGGTAGGGCTCGATCACGTCCTCGATGGTGCCGGCCTCTTCGCCGATGCTGGCGGCGATGTTGTCCAGCCCCACGGGTCCGCCGTCGAAGCGGTGGATCACGGCCTCGAGCAGCTTGCGGTCCATCACGTCGAAGCCCTGCGGGTCCACGTCGAGCATGGCCAGCGCGCGGTCGGCGATCTCCTTGGTGATGCGGCCGTCGCCCTTGACCTCGGCGTAGTCGCGCACGCGGCGCAGCAGCCGGTTGGCGATGCGCGGCGTGCCGCGCGAGCGGCGGGCGATCTCGAAACCCCCGTCTTCGTCCATGGGCGCACCCAGCAGCCCGGCGCTGCGCTTGACGATGCGCGCCAGCTCTTCGGAGGTGTAGAACTCCAGCCGCGCCACGATGCCGAAGCGGTCGCGCAGCGGGTTGGTCAGCATGCCCGCGCGCGTGGTGGCGCCCACCAGGGTGAAGGGCTGCAGGTCGAGCTTGATGCTGCGCGCCGCCGGCCCTTCGCCGATCATGATGTCGATCTGGTAGTCCTCGAGCGCGGGGTAGAGGATTTCCTCGACCACGGGCGACAGGCGGTGGATCTCGTCGATGAAGAGAACGTCGTTCTTCTCGAGGTTGGTGAGCAGCGCGGCCAGGTCCTTGGGCTTTTCCAGCACGGGCCCGCTGGTCTGGCGCAGGTTCACCCCCAGCTCGGCCGCGATGATGTGGCTCAGCGTGGTCTTGCCCAGCCCCGGGGGGCCGAACAGCAGCACGTGGTCGAGCGCCTCGCCGCGCTTCCTGGCCGCACCGATGAAGATCTCCAGCTGCTCACGCGCCTTGGCCTGCCCCACGTACTCCTGCAGGAGCTTGGGGCGCAGGGCGCGTTCGATGGCTTCTTCCTGCGGGGAGGCAGGGGCTGCGGAGACGACGCGTTTGGCGGGAGCGGGGGCGAAGTCGTCGGTTTGGATGGTCATGCGGGGATCGGAGGGGTCATGACCGGTATCACTGGCTGGTCCAGGCGTAGTACATGGGACCTTCGTAGCGGAAGTCTTTGTGCACCTGGATCACGAAGTCGCGCTCTGCCACGCTGATGGTGTAGAAGTGCGCGCCGGTCTTGTCGTTGTAGAAGCGGAATATGGCGGAGGCGTCGTTACCGGCGTTTGTCTGCGCATACCAGCTCACGACTTCGTATCGGAACTCGGGAAGCCTGGCAATCACGAAGTCCCGCTCCGCTACGCTTCCAGAATAGAAATGCGCACCCGTCTTGTCGTTGTAGAAGCGAAACACGGGGTCTTTGCCCGAACTGGCATCAGCGTATGCATAGAACGCGATGTTCTCGTAGCCGAACTCCGGGAATGTCCGGATCACGAAGTCGCGTTCGGCAGCGCTAGCCGTGTAGAAATGAGCGCCCGTCTTGGCGTTGTAGAAGCGATAAACCGCCGTGCGCGTCGCGGCCGAGGCGGCGGGCGCCAACCAGTTCTTCAATGCGGCGTTGTACGCCACGTCGAAACGACCGTAGAACTCGGGAGAGGCTGTGGACAAGCAACTGGCACTCCCGCCGTACAGCGTACCGATGACATGCGTGCCGCCCTTGAAAAGCGCAGATCCGCTGCTGCCGCCTTCGGTGGTTCCCTGGCTCCAGTTCACGCGGTAGAAGTTGCCTGCGGTCCCGCTGCACTGAAACTGCGTGCTGCTGGTGGAAGTGCAGTTGGACAGGCTGTTGAGCGTGCCGAAGCTGATTTTCAGCAGGTCGCCCTGCGGGTGGTGAAGCCCCACCACCGAGGCGCCGATGGCCTGGGTGCTGGCATCCCATCCCGCAAAGAACGCGCCGGCCGGGGGCGCGTCATTGAGCCTGAGCAAGGCCGTGTCGGTGCTGTTGCTGGCATACAGCAGCGTGGCGCCGTTCACCCGCTTGGCGGTTGTGCTCGACAAAGTGCGGGAATTGCACGCGGGCGCCCGGTAGAACCAGTCCGTCTGCAGCGTAGAGGCCACCGTCTGCGACGAGATGCAGTGGTTGGCACTGAGGAAGTAAGGCGTGCCCGACGACTTGTTGTCATTCAGCAATGTGCCAGTGCATGCGAACGTGTCCGCACCGGATGTGAAGAGCATGCGTGCCACCGCATTGCGCTGGCTGGCATAGCTTTCGTAGCAGCTCGCGTCCAGCTGGCAAGAGGCGGATTCGTTGATCTTGATCGAGAGCTCTTCGTCCGTGGGAATGGACAGGTTTTCAAAGATGTGAGAGACGCGCGGCACGGCGATGTCCACCGCGCTCGCAGGCGTTCCAGGCGGCAACTCCACCTCCAACGTCGCCTCATCCGAACCGAGGTCTGGCGTCCACCAGGTCTGGCCGTCCAGGGTGGTGTCACCCGCCTGCGCATTGCGCTGGATGCGCTGCAGAATGTCCTGGCCGGACGTCTGGAAAACCGTCCCGGCCCTGGCCTGGCTGTAGACGCGCAACTGCGCGCTGCCGGGCAACTGCTTGACGACCACACCCAGACGCAAGCCATGCGCGCCCTGCGCCGTGAAGCTGATGGCCGCCACCTGGCCGCCGTTGGCCGAAGCCTTCCACTGGAGCTGCTTCAACGTCTGCGCGGCATCCCGGGTAGCGCCCACATCGCGCGCAGCACCCACCTTGCGGGGCCCCACGGTAGACGCCAGCGCAGCCGTCTTTTCCTGCGCCAGCTCACCCAGTACGACCTGGGTGGGCTTGGGCGCTTCCACCACGCTGCGCGACTTGATGCTGGAGACACCTTGGTCGGTGCTGGCGGGTTGTACCCAGCCATCGACCTTGGTCACCGGAGCTGGCGCCTGCGCCTGCGCAGCAGCCACCGAACCACCGTCCTGGCCACCTCCGCACCCTGCAAGGAGAGCCAGCGTTATGAAAAGGGCACCGGCCCCACGCATGAAAAAGTTCTTTGTCATCTCTTCACCTGTGTCTACTACAGACCGCACCATTCGACGGCAAACCGTCCACCCGCAGGCTGTGAATTGAGAAATCAGCCGGACCGATGCCGACAGCTCCTATTTCGCCAGCGCCTTCAGCGCCAGCTTGATCCCGTCACTCACACCCACCTCCGCGGGCAGCGCCTTGAGCGCTGCCGCAGCTTCCTTGTCGTTATAGCCCAAGGCCAGCAAGGCCTGAAGGATATCTGTCTGCGCGTCGCTGGTCGCCCCGCCCGGTGTTGCGCCGATGTCAGCGCCCAGCTTGCCCTTGAGCTCCAGCAGCAGGCGCTCCGCCGTCTTCTTGCCGATGCCCGGCACCTTGACCAGCCGCCCGGCCTCCTGCAGCGAGATGGCCTGGGCCAGGTCGGTCACGCCCATGCCCGACAGGATGGACAGCGCCGTGCGCGGCCCCACGCCCGAGATCTTGATGAGCTCGCGAAACGCCTGGCGCTCGGGCGCCGTGGCAAAGCCGTAGAGCAGTTGCGCGTCCTCGCGGACGATGAACTGCGTGAGCAGGCTCACGCGCTCGCCCACGGCGGGCAGGTTGTAGAAGGTGCTCATGGGCACATTCACCTCGTAGCCGACGCCGTGGCAGTCCAGCAGCACCTCCGGGGGATTCTTCTCCAGCAGGGTGCCGGTCAATTTGCCTATCATTGGTGTCCTTTGATGCCGCCGGCCACACAGCCAGCGCCGTCGTTCTTGCCGCTTTTCCGTTGTTTGACTGGAATTATCCGCGTGATCCTGCGACACACATTCACTCCCCACAACAACATGCGGCTCACGCACTTGTGTGGTCCGGCCGACGCCCATCTGCGCACCATCGAGGAATCGCTCGGGGTGAGCATCGCGCACCGCCACGAGCAGTTCAAGGTCGACGGTCCCAAGGCCAAGGCGACGCAGGCCATGGAGCTGCTGCAGGCGCTGTACGAGATGGCCGACCGGCCCGTCACCGAGGACTACCTGCAGCTCATGCTCGCGGGCGACACCGCCCTGGTGGAGGCGCCCGAGGGCGCCATCGTGCTCAACACCCGCCGCGCCGACCTGCGCGGGCGCACCCCCACGCAGAGCCTGTACCTCGAAAACATCGCCAGCCACGACATCACCTTCGGCATCGGCCCGGCCGGCACGGGCAAGACGTACCTGGCCGTGGCGAGCGCGGTGGACGCGCTGGAGCGCAGCGCGGTGCAGCGCATCGTGCTGACCCGCCCCGCGGTGGAGGCCGGCGAGCGCCTGGGTTTTCTGCCCGGCGACCTGGCGCAGAAGGTGGACCCGTACCTGCGTCCGCTGTACGACGCGCTGTACGAGCTGATGGGCTACGACAAGGTGATGAAGGCGTTCGAGCGCAATGCGCTGGAGATCGCGCCCCTCGCTTTCATGCGCGGGCGCACGCTGAACAATGCCTTCGTGATCCTGGACGAGGCGCAGAACACCACGCCCGAGCAGATGAAGATGTTCCTCACCCGCATCGGCTTCGGCGCCAAGGCCGTGGTCACCGGCGACGTGAGCCAGATCGACCTGCCCAAGGGATCGATGAGCGGCCTGATCGACGCCGAGCGCGTGCTCAAGCGCGTCAAGGGCATCTCGGTCACGCGCTTCACCACCGCCGACGTGGTGCGCCACCCGCTGGTCGCGCGCATCGTCGACGCGTACGACGCCCCACGGCGGGCGCCCGCGGCCCGCGCCCGGGACTGATGCTCACTTTTTAATAGCTGCCAGCGCTTTCCGATCAAGCGGTAGCGGCCAAAAATAACAATAAAACATGCCCCTGAACCAACTGTCCCTCTCGCTCCAGTTCGGCCGCTTCGACGAACTGGCCGCCCACCGCGCGGTGCTGCCGCGCCACAAGGTCGCGCGCTGGATCCGCCACGCCCTGGCCACCGATGCCGAGATCACGGTGCGCATCGTGGGCAGCGAAGAAGGCCAGCAGCTCAACCGCGAGTACCGCAAGAAGGACTACGCCACCAACGTGCTCACCTTCGACTACACCCAGGAGCCGGTCGTGACCGCCGACCTGGTCCTGTGCGCCCCCGTGATCGAGCGCGAGGCGAAGGAGCAGAACAAGACCCTGGAAGAGCACTACGCCCACATGCTGGTGCACGGCACGCTGCACGCCCAGGGCTGGGACCACGAAACCAGCGAGGCCGACGCCGACGAGATGGAGTCGTACGAGACGGACATCCTCGCCGAACTGGGGTTCGAAGACCCGTACGCCAAGTAGCCTGGGACTGCGGGCCCTCCAGCACCACCAGCGCTCCCGCAGCCACGGCACGGCCTGCGCACCGGCTGCGTTCAACAGGGTCCTTCAGTTGGGCTGCGGGGCGGCTGGGCAGCGCCTGCAAATCTCTCCAACCTTTTTCCCACCCAATCCGCGCGGGTGGCGGGCGTTTTCGCACCTAAGATCGACTCAATCATCCAATGACAACACCCAGGGCCCGGCAACGCGCCCCATGGGGGAGACATGCTCGAGACCGCCCTGCTGCTCACCGCCGCGTTCATCGCCGGCGCCCTCAATGCCGTTGCCGGAGGCGGCAGCTTTCTGACCCTGCCTGCGCTGGTGTTCACCGGCGTGCCGCCGGTGGTGGCCAATGCCACGGGCACGGTGGCGCTGCTGCCGGGGTACATCGCGGGTGCCTGGGGCTTTCGCGAAGACACCGCCCCGCCGCCGGGGCTGTCGATGCGGCTGCTGGTGGCGCTGGCGCTCATCGGCGGCGCGGCCGGGGCGGCGCTGCTGCTGGTCACGCCCGATGCAACCTTCAGGCGCGTGGTGCCCTGGCTGCTGCTGGCCGCCACCGCGCTCTTCGCGTTCGGGCCGTGGCTGCGCAGGCGGCTCGCGGGCGGCCACCCGTCCACGGCCAAGGCCACGCTGGGCGTGCTGGCGGTGGCCGCCTACGGTGGGTACTTCAATGGCGGGCTGGGCATCTTGCTGCTGGCGCTGTTCGGCCTCTTGGGGCAAACCCACCTGAACGCCATGAACGGGCTCAAGAACTGGGTCTCGGCCCTGCTCACCGCCATTGCCGTGGCGATCTACGCCGCGGGCGGGGTGGTGCTGTGGCCCCAGGCGCTGATGATGATGGTGGCGGCCACGGCAGGCGGCTACGGCGGCGCGCGGGTGGCGCGGCGCCTGCCCGCGCCCGTGCTGCGCTGGGGCATCGTGGCCACGGGGCTGGTGATGGCGGGGCTGTTCTTCTGGCGGCAGCCGTGAGCCGCGATGCATCGCGATCACCGCGGCCACCCCCGGGGTGCCCGCACAGCGATGCGGCCTAGGGCGGCGGCGGTGGCGGGGCCGGCTGACTACTTCGCCCGGCCCTGGGGTGGCTTCTTGCGCGTGCTGCCAGTCGCAGCGGCGGCCGAGGACGCAACGGGCCCGGCAGGCCCGGCAGGGGCAACGCGCGCCACGCGAACCACGGGTGCCACAGGTACCGGCGGCACCACCGGCGGCGCCGGATACACCTTGGCAAAGGTCAGGATGATTTCGCGCACCAGCTTGCGCTGGGGTGCAGGCAGCTGCAAGAAGGCGTCGAAGGTCTCGCGCTCCAGATAGCCCACGCCGACCTGCCAGCGGTTGCGGTGCTCCTGCACCGCGTGCCGCACGCTGGAGCCGAACCGCAGCACTTCCGGCTCGATCTTGAGCAACTCCGCCAGTACCACCAGCTTGTCCTGCGCCGGGATCGCCTCGCCCTTGAGCCAGCGCGACACCGCCTGGAAGGTCACGGAGCGCCCCCAGTACTTGCCATTGAACAGGCTCAGCAACACCCCTGGCCGCGGCTCCAGGCCCGCAGCCACCATGGCGTCACGCAATCGTTCGGCGAACTCCAACTTGTTGTCCATCCTCCAACCGTAAAGCGGCGGTTGAATTGGCCATCAACTTCTTGTTGCACAATGGATTCAATCATTTGTTGATTGAATCACCCAACAGGCTTGCAGGCATCTGCGGCCGCGTACGCCGTATGCCCAAATCGCTGCTTGAACAACTCCCCGAGATCGTGGCCCAGGGCCGCAAGGAAGCCGAAAGAATTCTGGAGGGCCTGGAAGGCCGCTACCGCGTGAGCCTCCAGACCCGCGAAGTGGTGCTGCCCGCCCGGGCCAGCGCCACCACCGACTGGGTTCAACACCAGGCCCGCCAGGAGCAGCGGGACGGCAGCGACGGCGCGTGGGCCAACCGGTTGGTCTATGGCGACAACCTGTTGGCCATGGCCGCGCTGCTGGCGGGCGATGCCCATACGCCCAGCTTGCGCGGCAAGGTGGACCTGATCTATATCGATCCACCGTTTGACAGCAAGGCCGACTACCGCACCAAGGTGACGCTGCCGGGCCTGGAGCTGGAACAGCGCCCGACTGTCATCGAGCAGTTCGCGTATTCCGACACCTGGAGCGATGGTACGGCCTCCTACCTGGCCATGATCACCCCGCGCCTCATCCTGATGCGGGAGTTACTGGCGGACACAGGCTCCATCTACGTGCACCTGGACTGGCATGTGGGCCACTACGTTAAGCTGGTGATGGACGAGGTCTTCGGCAAGCAGCACTTCGTCAACGAGATCTGCTGGTGGTACAAGCGCTGGTCGGCCGCGGCCAGCACGTTCCAGCGGATGCACGACACGATCTACTTCTACCGCAAGTCCGAGAACTACAGGTTCAACCAGCTGTTCCAGCCCCTGGCCGCGTCCACCGCCGCCATCCACGGCAACACCCGGCGTGTGAATGTGCCGGACGACAGCGGCAAGCTCGTCACCGTGCGCACCGAAGAGCCCAGCCGGGGCGTGCAGATGCACGACGTGTGGGAGGTGCCTTTCGTCGTGGCGCACTCGCAGGAGCAGGTGGGCTACGCCACGCAAAAACCCATCGAGCTGGTGGCGCGCATCCTCGAAGCCTCGTCCAACCCCGGCGACCTGGTGGCCGACTTCTTTGGCGGCAGCGGCAGCTTTGCGGCCGCCGCCGAGGGGCGGCGCGTGGCCAAGGACGGCAACAAGAGCGTCTACTCCAACGCCGCAGCGCGCCGCTGGATCACCACCGACCTGGGCAAGCCCGCGTGCATGATCATGCGCAAGCGCCTGATCGACCTGCAGGCGCGGCCTTTTCTCTACCAGGCCATCGGCGACTACCAGGTCGAAGCCGCCAAGGCCACGCTGGGCCGCGACTTCCGCATGGGCGACCTGTCGCACATCGTGCTGTCGCTGTACGGCGCCCTGCCCCTGCCGGCCGATGTGAACCCGCAGCGCAACCTGGGGCAGATCGCGGGCTTCGACTTCGGCGGCAAGCGCGGCAGCAAGACGCTGGTGCTGGCCGACTCGCCCAACAAGCTCACCGGCATGGCCACGCTCAAGAAGGCGGTAGCCCAGCGCGACAACCTGCTGGGCGGCTGGGACCGCGTGGTGGTGCTGGGCTGGAATTTCGAGCCCAGCATCGGCGAGACCATCACCGCGCTCAACGACCCGCGCCTGGAGGTGCTGGTGATCCCGCCCGACCTGATGGACAGGCTCAAGAAAAAGGGCGGCATCGACAAGCTGCGCGGGCAGGTGCGCTTTTCCAGCCTGCAGTACCTCACCATCCACCCGGTGCACCGGCAGGCGTCGGCGGGCACGGCGCACCCGGGCGGGGTGGCCGAGGAAACGCTGACCGTGCGGCTCAAGAACTACGTGCTGCTCTCGCCCGAGGCCATCAACCTCGATGACGACAACCGCACCAAGCTGCAACAGGTCGCCAATGCCGAGCCCCTGGCCCTGATCGAGTACTGGGCGGTGGACCCGGACTACGACGGCCAGGTGTTCCGCTCGGTGTGGCAGGACTACCGGGGCAACACCGCGAGCGACGCCGATGCGCTGCGCGTGGTCAGCACCGCCGTCGTGTCCACCCCCGCCAGGCCCGGCCCGCGCAAAGTGTGTGTGCGGGTGGTGGATGTCTTCGGCTTCGAGGCCGAGGTGGTGGCCACGGTGGAGGCCGCATGAGCGCCCACGCCAACGCCCCGCACACCACCGACCCGCTCGCCCTGGCCGCCGGCCTGACCGCCAAGACCCGGCAACTGTGCCAGGGGCTCGAATCCGGCACGGCGGACATCCTGGACCTGGTCACCCCCACCACGGCCGAGCTGCTGCACTGGTGGTTTGGCGACGACATGCTGCTGGCACGGGGCGCGACGGCCGCGGGCGGCGGCGGGCTCAACTTTCACGCGGGGCAAAAGCAGGCCATCCTGAACGCCATCGTCGCGCACGAAGTGCTGGGGAACCACCGCGACCACGGGCCGCTGCTGCAGCTGTACGAGGCCTGCGCGCCCGCGGCGCTGCAGGGCGGCACGCTCCGGGGCGAGCTGGCGCGCCCGCGCCACGCCCACCCCAAGTACTGCTTCAAGATGGCCACCGGCACCGGCAAGACCTGGGTGATGCAGGCGCTGATGGTGTGGCAGCTGCTGAACAAGACCGCGGCGCTGGCCAGCGGCGCGGACGATGCGCGCTTCACCCGCCAGTTCATGGTGGTGGCGCCCGGACTCATCGTCTACGAACGGCTGCTGGACGCGTTCTGCGGCAAGCCGGTGGCGGGCAGCGCGGCGCGGGACTTCAGCCGCTCGGACATCGCGCTGTACGCCGACCTCTTCGTGCCCGAGGCACACCGCGACGCCGTGCTGGCCTTCGTGCGCGGCAATGTGTGCACCAAGGCGGAGATCGGCCTCAAGACCACCGGCAACGGCCTGATCGCCATCACCAACTGGCACCTGCTGGCCGAAGGAGACGCGCCGCAAGACATCATGGACGAGCCAACCGCCGCCGCTACCGCAACACCGCTGCCCGCCCATGAAGTGGTGGCTGCGGTGCTGCCGCTCACCCCCGGCCGCGCCACCGGCAACAGCCTGGACGTGCTGGACCGCCGCTACGCCCGCGGCAACGTGCTCGAATTCCTGGCGGACCTGCCGGAGCTGATGGTCTTCAACGACGAAGCGCACCACATCCACGAGCTGCAGCGCGAGGGCGAGACCACCGAGGTAGAGTGGCAAAAAAGCCTGACCCGCATCGCCGCCAGCAAGGGGCGGCGCTTCGTGCAGGTGGACTTCTCGGCCACGCCGTACAACGACGTGGGCAGCGGCAGAACCCGACGCAAGCTGTACTTCCCGCACATCGTGGTGGACTTCGACCTGCACAGCGCCATGCGCGCCGGCCTGGTGAAGTCGCTGGTGCTCGACCGCCGCAAGGAGATCGGCGCGCTGCCGCTGGAGTTCAAGGCCGAGCGCGACGAGGCCGGCCGCCCGACCCTGAGCGAGGGCCAGCGGGTGATGCTGCGGGCGGGCCTGCACAAGCTGCGCAAGCTCGAAGCCGACTTTGCCCGCATCGACCCGCACCGCCACCCCAAGATGCTGGTGGTGTGCGAAGACACCGGCGTGTCGCCCCTGGTGGCGGACTTTTTGCGCCAGCACGAGGGCCTCGCCGACGAGGATGTGATGACCATCGACTCCGGCAGAAAGGCCGAGCTGGGCGAGAAGGACTGGGCGCCCGTGCGCGAGCGCCTGTTCAGTGTGGACAGCCACGCCACGCCGCGCGTCATCGTCAGCGTGCTGATGCTGCGCGAGGGGTTTGATGTGAACAACATCTGCGTCATCGTGCCGCTGCGCTCCAGCCAGGCGCAGATCCTGCTCGAGCAGACCATTGGCCGAGGCCTGCGGCTGATGTGGCGGGACGCCGAATACACCGACCTCAAGCGCGAGAACCGCGAGCGCATCAACGCAGGCCAGGAGCCCGGCAGCCTGATCGACGTGCTCTCCATCGTGGAGCACCCGGCCTTCCAGTCGTTCTACGACGACTTGCTGCACGAAGGCCTGGCCGGCACCACCGGCGACGGCACCGATGAAGCCTCCAGCACCGGCGACGTGGTGGCGGCAGAACTGCGGGACGGCTTCGAAGTGTTCGACTTCGGCATCCCCTTCATCCTGCAAGAGGCCGACGAGGTGCGCGAGCACCGCAGCCCCGACCTGGCCACGCTGCTGGCCTTCACCGCCATGACGGCCGATCAGCTGACCGCCCTGCTGGGCCGGGGCGACACCTTCATCTCGCAAGACCTGCAAAGCGCCACCCTGTTCGGCGACTACCGCGTGGACGGCGCGGTGATGAACGTGGGCGGCTACAACGAGTACCTGTCGCGCCTGACCCGGCGCATCAGCCAGGCGCTGAGCGAACCCCTGCCCAGGGGCCAGAAGATTGCCACGCACCTGGCCAAGCCGTATTGGCAGGTGCACACGGCCGAACTGACCGGCTGGCTGGACGACTACATCTGGACCACCTTGTTCGGCGGCGCCTTCAACCCGCTGGCGGGCGAGAACTGGCGCGTACTGCTGCTGCAGCCGGTGGTGGACCACATCACCAAGGTGTTTGCCGTGGCCTTGCTGGAGTCCGAGCAGCGGCACGCCGCGGGACACACCGAAGTGCATCTGCGCAGGCTGAGCGAAGCGCCGCGCCTGATGGTGCGCGAGAGCCAGTCCGTGGCGGTCAGCAAGTGCATCTACACCCGGCTGGGCTGGCCCGCCAGGAACGGCGGGCTGGAGCGCACGTTCATCCACTGGGCCCAGGCGGATTCGCAGGTGCTGGCGTTTTGCCGCATCAGCGAAAACCGGCACCCCTTTGCCCGGCTGCGCTATGTGAAGGACGACGGCTTGCCCGCCTTCTACTCGCCCGACTTTCTGGTGCGCACCGCGGACGCGGTGTACCTGGCAGAGACCAAGGCGCAGCAGCAAACCACCCACCCCAACGTGCTGCGCAAACGCACGGCGGCGCTGGCCTGGTGCGAGCGCATCAACGCGCTCACGCCCGCGCAGCGCGGCAGCCCGCCCTGGCACTACGTGCTGCTGGCAGAAGACGCCATGGCCGAGTGGCAGGCCAAGGGCGCGCGCCTGGTGGACCTGCTGGACTTTGCGCGCCTGCGCCCGCAGGCCCACGCCGCACTGCAAGCCAGCCTGCTGTGAAGGCCAAGGCCTGCGGCCCGCCCGCCACGGCGGTGGCAGCGCCAGGCGCTACAGGGCGCTGCGCGCCAGCAGGGGCGAGCGAGGCAAGAACCGGAATGCGGTCGACGCCGCCGCCAGCATGCATGCAATGCAGATCATCACCGCCTGGTAGGGCTCGTGCCCCTGGCGCTGCGCCCAGGCGGCCAGCAGGCCGGTCAGCCACTGCATGAGCGCAATGCCCATGAACATCGACATCGTGTACAGCGACAGCGCGCGCCCTGTCATCTCGGCGGGGTAGGACGAGCGCACGTCCGCGTACTGCAGCACACCATAGCCCGACAGCAGCCCCATGAGGAAGATCAGCACCACGTTCGCCGCCGCATGGTGCAAAAACGCCATGAGCAAAAACAGGCTGCCCATGAGCAGCGAAAAATTGGTGATCCACCGCCGCCGCCGCGCAGGCCCCGGGTCCACCCGGCCGAACAGGGCGGGCATGAACAGCGAGATCACCGACAGCACCAGGGCCACATTGCCGCTTTGCACCAGCGAAAACCCATACCGCCCCATCAGCAGCGGCCCCAGCCACAGGCCGCGCAGCGTGAGGAACGCCGCGTAGCAGCACATGCCCAGGATCAGGATGCCCCAGGTGTGCGGCACCTTGAACAGCGCGCCGAACCGCCCCGCCGCCTGCGCCCACGACTCGCGGGGGCGCTCGTCGGCCCGGGGCAATGCAGGCTCGCGCACCCGCAGAAAAATCAACAGCCACGCCAGCAGCGACAGCACCGACAGCACCGCAAAGCCGGTGCGCCAGCCCCAGGTCTGCACCATGAACGCCAGCGGCGTGCCGGTGAAGATGAGCCCCAGCCCTCCCACCCCCATGCCCAGGCCCGAGAAGAAGGCGAACCGCTGCGCCGGAAAGTGGCGTGCGATGAACACCGTGCTGGCCAGAAAGGCCGGCGAGCAGCCCACACCGATCAGCAGTTGCCCCAGCATCAGCCAGCCGTAGCTCGGCGCAGCGGCTGATACGGCGGCGCCCAATGCGGCCAATGGAAACGCCGTGAGCACCGTGCGGCGCAGGCCGTACAAATCCATGCCGATGCCCATGAGCAACTGCGCCACGCCGAACGACAGGCCAAAGAGCCCCGCGAACGCGCCCAGCGAATCCGGCGAGATGCCGAAGTCGGCCTGCAGGCCGGTGGCGATGATGCTGGTCACTGTGCGGTACGCCTGGCTCAGCGCAAAGGCCGACAGCAGGCACAGGTACATGACCCACAGGGCGCGGCCTGGCGGCGGCAAGGGGGCTGGCGGAGGGGGGGCGGTTTCAGTCACAGGTCGGGCACGGGCCATGGCAGCGGCTGTCGCCATGGCGCAAGGAGGAGAGCAGGCACCCGCCCGAGCCTACAGACTTTGCGCGCGGCCTGCCGTCGCCGTGCGGACATGCCCCGGCCACCGCAGCCGATGCGCCGGCGGGCCCATTGGTCACAGGCGGCACGCATGCGCCGCAGACCCGCCGCACTGACGCAGGATCACGGTGCCGCCGCGGGCGCTGGTGCGGACGTTGGTGCGGGCGTTGGTGCGATCCGCAGCGGGATGGTCACCGGCCCGTCGTTGACCAGGTGCACCTGCATGTCGGCCGCGAACTGGCCGGTGGCCACCTGCGGATGCGCGGCGCGGGCCCGGGCCACCACGTAGTCGTACAGGCGCCGCCCCTCGTCGGGGGCCGCGGCCTGGGTGAAGCTGGGCCGGTTGCCGCCGGTGGTGTCGGCCGCCAGCGTGAACTGGCTGACCAGCAGCAGGCCGCCGCCGGTGTCCTGCACGCTCTGGTTCATCTTGCCCGCCGCATCGGAAAAGATGCGCAGCTTCAAGATCTTGGCCAGCAGTTTGTCGGCCTCGGCCTCGGTATCGCCGCGCTCGGCACACACCAGCACCAGCAGGCCCGCACCGATGGCCCCCACGGTGCACCCTTCCACATCCACCCGCGCTTCGCGCACACGCTGCAAGACACTGATCACGTCACTTCATCCTTGGGGTCGTCAAAATGTGCTTCCACATCGGTGGGCAGCAGCTCGATGGTGGCACGCAGGCCGGGCACGGCGGCCATCAGCGCGCGCTCGACCTGGCCCCGCAGTTCCGCGGCGCGGCCCAGGGTCCAGTGGGCAGGCATGTGCAGATGCAGGTCCACGAACTGGCGCTGGCCCGCACGGCGGGTGGAGACATGGTCAAAGCGTACTGCGCCGGGCGGCCGGGCTTGCACGAACTGCTGCAGGGTGGCGTCGATGGTGGCCTGCACCTCAGGCTCCACGGCGGAATCCATGAGCCCCTGGGACGAGCGCCAGACCAGCTCCACGCCCTCCTTGAGGATGTTGAGCGCCACGGCGATGGCCGCCACGGCATCGAGCCACAGCCAGCCCGTGAGGGCCGCGCCGACGATGCCAACCAGCACGCCCGCCGAGGTCCACACGTCGGTGACGAGATGGCGCGCATCGGCCTCGAGCGCGATGGAGCGGTGCTCGCGCGCCGAGCGGAACATCACCCAGGCCAGCAAGCCGTTGAGCGCCGAGCTGATCACCGACAGCCCCAGGCCCCAGCCGATCTGCTCGATGGGCTGCGGGTCCACCAGCCGGTGCCCCGCCGCCCACAGGATGCCGGCCGACACGCCCACGATGAGAATGCCCTCGAACCCGGACGAAAAATACTCGGCCTTGTGGTGGCCGTAGGGGTGGTCGTCATCGGCCGGCCGCGCCGCCACCGTCACCATGGCCAGCGCAAACATGGCACTGGCCAGGTTCACGAACGACTCCATCGCATCGGACAGCAACCCGACCGAGCCCGTGACCACCCAGGCCAGGGTCTTGAGCGCGATGGTGACCACGGCCACGGCCACCGACGCCCAGAGCAGGTTGCGGGGCTGGAGCCAGGGGTGCGAGGCGCGGGGGGCGCCGGATGTGGGCGGAGGCGAGGACATGGACTGCGTGCATCAAGGCCCGGAAGGCCGAGCCCGGAATTACACCAGAGCCACCTTAAGCACCGCTTGCGCCCGGGCAGCCACGCCCACCCCATGCCAGAATCGGCCGCATGACCCAGGCATGGCGACGCCACTTCACAGGACTGCATCTCGCCGCGCTGGCGCTGTGGGCGCTGGTGGCCTGCGCAGGCTGCGTGTGGCTGGCATCGGCGCGGCTGCAGCAGCTGCATGCGGCGTTCGAGACCGATGCGCGCATCGTGCACCGCCTGCTGAGCCAGCGCGTGGTGCAGCACGACGCGGTGATGTCCACCCTGGCCCTGCTGCAGCCCCCGCCCGCGCAGGGGTCCACCGCAGCATCGGGCACAGGCGGCGACGCCACCGCGCCGGCCGCCACCCTGCCCCGCCTGCCATCGGTGTACCCGCAGATCCTGTCGGTGCTGCAGCGGCCCGCCGGCGGCGCCTGGCCTGCAGCGCTGCAGGCCCCGCTGGCAGCGGCAGAGGCCGCGTCGCGCCGCTCCGGCCACCCCGAGATGGCCCTGCTGGACCTGTCCGCCGGCCGCTTCTACCTGGTGCTGGGCAGCACGCCCGCCAGCCACGCCCTGCAGATCGACCTGCGCGCCACCGTGCCACAGGACGAATGGCCGATGGACATGGCGACGAGCCCGGTGCGTGTGACGCTGGAGCACGCGGGCGCCGCTTTTGTCGTGCAGCCGGGTCGGCTGGGCGGCGGCCTGGGCTGGTCGTACGAATTCCACAAGCTACTGGCCGCGGCCAGCCAGCCGCTCGATGTGGTGGCGCGCCGCCAGGTGGGAATGGCCGAGCTGCCCTGGCTGGCCATGCTGGGCTGGTGCGTGCTGACGGCGGCGCTGTGGGCCGGTGGCGTGGCCTGGTGGCGCCAGCGCGTGGCGCGCCAGCGGGCCGAAGAACTGCTGCGCCTGGGCCAGGTGGCACGGCTCAACACCCTGGGCGAGCTGGCCGCCGGTATGGCGCATGAACTGAACCAGCCGCTCACCGCGCTGCTGTCCAGCACGCAGGCCGCCCAGCGCCTGCTGGCCGATGAAACACCCGACCTTGCCACCGCCCAGACGGCCATGGCCCGCGCGGTGGAGCAGGCGCGCCGCGCCACCGCCGTGGTGGGCCGCCTGCGCCGCCTGGTCGAGCGCCCCGACCTGGCCGGCCAGGCCCAGCCGCTGGCGCCCGCGGCCGCCGTGCAGGATGTGCTGCACCTGCTGGAGCCCGAGATGGCGCAGCGCGGCGTGGCCCCCACGGTGGCCGTCGCCGCCGACCTGCCCGCCGTGCTGGCCGAGCCGGTAGCCCTGCAGCAGATCGTGCACAACCTGCTGATGAACGCGCTGCAGGCGCTGGACCAGGTGCCGCCCACCGAGCGCCAGCTGGCGCTGCGCCTGTGGATGCCGGACGCCGCGCACGTGGCGCTGTCGGTGCGCGACCACGGCCCCGGCGTGCCACCCGAGGCGCGCGCGCACCTGTTCGAGCCGTTCTACACCACGCGCACGGGCGGCCTGGGGTTGGGCCTCACGCTGTGCGAAAGCCTGGCGCAGGCCATGGGGGCCAGCCTGGTGCTGGCGCCCCAGCCGTCGTCTGCCAGCGCGCGGGGCGCGGAGTTTGTGCTGACCTTGCCCGCGGCGCCCGGCACGGCCCCGCTGCAGCCCGCGCAGCCCCTATCTGCCAGCGCGCCCTAGTTTTGCCCTTGCACTTGCCATCGCCATGACCACCGACAACGCCACCTCGCTGTCCCCCCTGATCCACCTGGTGGACGACGACGCTGCCGTGCGCGAGGGCCTGTCGCTGCTCATCAGCACCGTGGGCCTGCGCGTGCAGGCCTGGGCCGAGCCGCAGGCTTTCATGGCGGGGTTTGACCGCGCCAGCATCGGCGCCATCGTGCTCGACGTGCGCATGCCCGGCATCAGCGGGCTCACGGTGCTGGAGCAGTTGCTGGCGCAGGGTGTGGACCAGCCCATGATCTTGCTCACCGGCCACGGCACGGTGGAGATGTGCCGCCGCGCCTTCAAGGCCGGTGCGGCGGAGTTTCTGGAAAAACCCGTGGACGACGAGGTGCTGATCGAGGCCCTGCAGAACGCGGTGCGCCAGCATGTGCGCTCGCGCGAGCGCCACCAGGCCGACCAGCAGGCGCGCGAGCGGTTTGCCCAGCTCTCGGCGCGGGAGCGTGAGGTGCTGGGTCTTATCGTCGAAGGGCTGACCAACAAGGAGATCGGCAAGGCGCTGGCGCTGTCACCGCGCACGGTGGAGACGCACCGGGCCAATCTGTTTGGCAAGTTGGGGGCGGAGTCGCTGGCGCAGTTGATACGGCGGTATGCGGCGCTGGTGGAGTGAGGCGTTCTCGGGTGGCTGCTCACGGCGTAGGGCCCGTGACCGCCATCCGTTCGGGTTGAGTCTTTCGCGACCGGGTCAGATTGAATCCCACCCGTTCGGGTTGAGCTTGTCGAAACCTGGGCGCTCGATCCACGCCCGTTCGGGTTGAGCCTGTCGAAACCTGGGCGCATCGATCCACGCCCGTTCGGGTTGAGCCTGTCGAAACCTGGGCGCATCGATCCACGCCCGTTCGGGTTGAGCTTGTCGAAACCTGGGCGCATCGGTCCACGGCCGTTCGGGCTGAGCTTGTCGAAACCTGGGCGCATCGGTCCACGTCCGTTCGGGTTGAGCCTGTCGAAACCTGGGCGCATCGACCCATGGCCGTTCGGGTTGAGCCTGTCGAAACCTGGGCGCATCGACCCATGGCCGTTCGGGTTGAGCTTGTCGAAACCGGGGTGCGCTCGCAGGCTCGCTGGTTTGTACCGCGTGCCTGGTTCAAGGGCGGAGGCCGGGAGTCGCCC
>NZ_JBITVD010000018.1:0-136793 GCF_044542805.1 Acidovorax sp. NPDC077693
GCCCCCTGGCCCCGCCCCCCGCCCCCCCCCCCCCCCCCCCCCCCCCCCCCCCCCCCCCCCCCGGCCACGCGCGGCTCCAAGGCGCTGACCAAGAAGCTCGAAGAACTCAAGAAGCAGGCGCTGGAGCGCTTTGACAAGCTGCGCGAGCTGTTCGAAAAAGTGCACAAGGTGTACGACAAGGAAGGCTACGGCACGCCTGCGTACGTCAAGGCGCAAGCCGCCTTGTCGGCCGAGCTGATGACCATCCGCTTCACCGCCAAGACCATCGAGAAGCTGTGCGACATGGTGCGCGGCCAGGTGGACGACGTGCGCAAGAAGGAGCGCGAGCTGCGCCGCATCATCGTGGACAAGTGCGGCATGCCGCAGGAAACCTTCATCAAGGACTTCCCGCCCAACCTCTTGAACCTGCAGTGGGTCGAGAAGCAGGCCAACGCCGGCAAGCCCTGGTCGTCCATCATCGCGCGCAACATCCCGCCCATCCAGGACCTGCAGCAAAAGCTGATGGACCTGCAGTCGCGCGTGGTGGTGCCGCTGACCGAGCTCAAGGGCATCAACAAGCGCATGAACGAAGGTGAAGCCACCTCGCGCGATGCCAAGAAGGAAATGATCGAGGCCAACCTGCGCCTCGTGATCTCGATCGCCAAGAAGTACACGAACCGCGGCCTGCAGTTCCTGGACCTGATCCAGGAAGGCAACATCGGCCTGATGAAGGCGGTGGACAAGTTCGAATACCGCCGCGGCTACAAGTTCTCGACCTACGCCACGTGGTGGATCCGCCAGGCCATCACCCGCTCGATCGCCGACCAGGCGCGCACCATCCGTATCCCGGTGCACATGATCGAGACGATCAACAAGATGAACCGCATCAGCCGCCAGCACTTGCAGGAGTTCGGCTTCGAGCCCGATGCGTCCATCCTGGCGGCCAAGATGGAGATCCCGGAAGACAAGATCCGCAAGATCATGAAGATCGCCAAGGAGCCGATCTCCATGGAAACGCCGATCGGCGACGACGACGACAGCCACCTGGGCGATTTCATCGAGGACGGCGCCAACACCGCCCCGATCGAAGCCGCGATGCAGGCCGGCCTGCGCGACGTGGTCAAGGACATCCTGGATGGCCTCACGCCCCGCGAAGCCAAGGTGCTGCGCATGCGCTTCGGCATCGAGATGACCAGCGACCACACGCTGGAAGAAGTGGGCAAGCAGTTCGACGTGACCCGCGAACGCATCCGCCAGATAGAAGCCAAGGCGCTGCGCAAGCTCAAGCACCCCAGCCGCTCGGACAAGTTGCGCAGCTTTATCGACTCGCTGTAATACGGTGCACAAGACGCGGCATTCAATGCCGCGAACCCCTCCAAAAGCCCTGGCCGCGTTGCGGTGCAGGGCTTTTGCCATTTTTTCTGCTGTTTCACCACAGACCCGCGTTAACCCGGACGCTCTAGACAGCAAAATGACAGCTTGTAACGCGACGATTACACACCGCTGAAGGAGACTGTCATGCAGTTCGGCAATCTCCAGGAGCAGGCCTTGTGTCCCGACCCGGATTCCGGTTCAGACACCTGCCCCCTGTGCATCCTGCGCGTGCCCGTTCAACGACCTGCCACCTTTTTGCGAGACACCGCATGACCACATCCTTCAACCGCCGCGACATCCTGGCCCGGGCTGCTGCAGCCAGCGCTGTCAGCGCCCTGGGCGCCACCCTGGCGCCCGCCGCCTGGGCCCAGGCCGCAGGGGCGGCCGCACGCAGCAGCGCCCATGCCAAGGCCACCAAGCTGGCCCCCACGCTGCGCATCGTGATCCCGGCCAACCCCGGCGGCGGCTGGGACCAGACAGGCCGTGCGCTGGGCGCCGCCCTGGTGGGCGTGGGCGCAGCGGACCAGGTCGAGTACGAGAACATCGGCGGCAAGGGCGGCACCATCGGCCTGGCCAAGTACGCTGAAAAATACGGCAACGACGCCAACACCCTGCTGATGGGCGGCATGGTGATGGTGGGCGCCGTGGCGCTGCAAAAGCCCGCCGTGGACCTGACCCAGATCCAGCCGCTGGCGCGCCTGACCAGCGACTACCTGGTGGCCGCCGTGGCCGCCAAGTCCCCTATCCAGAACACCAAGGACCTGGCCGAAGCCCTGCGCGCCGACCTGCGGGCGGTGCCCGTGGCCGGCGGCTCGGCCGGCGGCGTGGACCACATCTTCGCCGGCGTGCTGGCGCGCGCGTCCAAGGCCAACCCCGAGAACCTGGTCTACAAGCCCTTCGCCGGCGGCTCCGAGGTGGTGGACGCCGTGCTGTCGGGCAGCGCGACCGTCGGCCTGTCGGGCTACAGCGAGTTCAGCGATGCGATCGCCGCCGGCAAGCTGCGCGCCATCGGGGTGTCGTCCCGGCGCAGCGTGTTCGGCCTGCCCGCCTTCCGCGAGCAGGGCCTGGACGCCACCATGGCCAACTGGCGCGGCGTGTTCACCGGCAAGGGCGTGGCAGCCGCACGCACGGCCGAGATGCTCAACGCCGTCGAGGCCGCCACCGGCCATGAATCGTGGCAGCGCACGCTCAAGAACAACCGCTGGGACGCCTCCTGGCTCTCGGGCAAGGACCTGGCGGAGTTCATGGAACTGGACCTCACCACCGCCCGTGTGATGGTCTACCTGCTCAAGCTCAAGGCCTGAACCTTGCGGCCCATGGCGAGACCCCCTGCTGATCTCTGGAACTGACCCATGAAGATGTCCAACCACTCCATCGGCGCCCGCATGGCGACGGCGCTCGGCCTGGTGCTGGCGCTGATGATCGGCGCCGCCCTCTTCGGCATCGCGGCGCTGTACCGCACGCTGGGCACCTACGACACCACGGTGCAGGAACGCGTGGCGCAGGAGCGCGCCGTGAGCCGCATGGAAAGCGACTTCAAGACGCAGGTGCTGGAGTGGAAGAACACCCTGCTGCGCGGTGAGGACTCGCGCAAGCGCGAGCTGCACTGGGCCGCCTTCCAGGCCAGCGAAAAGCGCGTGGCCGATGCCGCCCGGACGCTGGAGCCCCAGTTGGCCGACGCGCAGGAAAAGGCCGCGCTCCAAAAATTCACCCAGGCCCACACGCAGATGGCGCAGGGCTACCGCAAGGGCTTCGAAGTGTTCCAGTCGCTGGGCTTCGTGCCGTCCGCGGGCGATGCCGACGTGGCCGACATCGACCAGGGCCCGGCCAAGCTGCTGACCGAACTGAGCCAGCAGGTGGCGGCCAGCAGCGCGGCCATTGCACAGCAGGCGGCGCAGGACGCGCGGCGGGCCCTCGTCAGCAGCCTGGTGGCGCTGGCGCTGGTGACCGCGCTGGGCGCCTGCGCCGGCTGGCTGCTCACCCGCTCGGTGGTGCGCCCGCTGGGCGTGGCCGTGTCGCTGGCCCACAAGGTGGCGGCGGGCGACCTGACCACCAGCATCCGTGTCGAAGGCCGGGACGAACCCGCGAAGCTGCTCGAAGCCCTGCGCGCCATGCAGGACAACCTGGAGAACGTGGTGGCCGGCGTGCGCAGCAATGCCGAAGGCGTGGCCAGCGCCAGCGCCGAGATCGCCCAGGGCAATGCCGACCTGAGCATGCGCACCGAAGAGCAGGCCGCCTCGCTGGACGAGACCTCGTCGTCCATGCAGCAGCTGCAGGCCACGGTGCAGCAGAACGCATCGAACGCACAGCGCGCCAACGAACTCGCCCGCAACGGCGCCACCGTCGCGCAGCGCGGCGGCGACGTGGTCACGCAGATGGTGGAAGTGGTCCAGGGCATCCAGGACAGCTCGCGCCGCATCTCGGACATCATCGGCGTGATCGACGGCATTGCGTTTCAGACCAACATCCTCGCGCTCAATGCCGCGGTGGAGGCCGCACGCGCGGGCGAACAAGGCCGCGGCTTTGCCGTGGTGGCCAGCGAGGTGCGCAACCTCGCCACGCGCAGCGCCAGCGCTGCGCGCGAGATCAAGGCGCTGATCCAGACCAGCGTG
This sequence comes from Acidovorax sp. NPDC077693, assembly GCF_044542805.1. Classification (NCBI taxonomy): domain Bacteria; kingdom Pseudomonadati; phylum Pseudomonadota; class Betaproteobacteria; order Burkholderiales; family Comamonadaceae; genus Acidovorax; species Acidovorax sp. NPDC077693. Next base: position 3,966 of record NZ_JBITVD010000018.1, read on the forward strand.
GAGCGCGTGCAGGCCGGCTCCGACCTGGCGCGCGACGCGGGCACCACCATGGCCGAAGTGGTGTCGTCCATCCGCGAGGTGAGCAGCCTCATGGAAGAGATCAGCCAGGCCAGCGCCGCGCAGACCTCGGACATGCAGCGCGTGACCCAGGCCATCGTGCGCATGGACGACGTCACGCAGCAGAACGCCGCGCTGGTGGAAGAAAGCGCCGCCGCCGCTGGCAGCCTGAGCGGCCAGGCCCGCCAGATGGTGGAGGCCGTGGCGGTGTTCCGGGTGCGGCAGCACCACGCGGCGCTGCCAGGTCCAAAGGCTTGATATCCGCACGCCGGACCTTTGATACGGTATTGGCAAGGGTGTGGTTGGGGCCTGAGATAGGCCAAGCGTCCTGCCCGCCCGCCCCCACCCGTTCGGGCTGAGCGTGTCGAAGCCGGGGCAAGACCTCAGCGCAGCCCTTCGACAAGCTCAGGGTGATCGGTTCAGGGGCTGGAGACGGACTGGGATCCACATCCACATCCAAATCCACCCCTTCGGGCTGAGCCTGTCGAAGCCGGGGCACGACCTCAGCGCAGCCCTTCGACAAGCTCAGGGTGAACGGTTCAGGGGCTGGGGACGGACTGGGATCCACATCCACATCCAAATCCACCCGTTCGGGCTGAGCCTGTCGAAGCCGGGGCACGACCTCAGCGCAGCCCTTCGACAAGCTCAGGGTGAACGGTTCAGGGGCTGGGGACGGGCTGGGATCCACATCCACATCCACATCCACATCCACATCCACATCCACATCCACATCCACCCGTTCGGGCTGAGCCTGTCGAAGCCGGGGCACGACCTCAGTGCAGCCCTTCGACAAGCTCAGGGTGAACGGTTCAGGGGCTGGGGACGGGCTGGGATCCACATCCACATTCACCCGTTCACCCGCAAATACAACTACGGCGACACCGCCCAGGACGCAACCTCTTCAATCTACCTTCACATTCGCGTTCTTCACCACCTGCGCCATGCGCGCGGCCTCGCTCTTGAAGAACGCCGCGGCCTGCTCGGGCGGCGTGAGCTTGATCTCATAGCCCTGAGCGATCAGCGCATCGTGTGCCTCGGGCATCTCCATGGCGGCCTTGAAGCCGTTGTACAGCCGCGCCAGTTCGGCCTTGGACAGCCCGGCCGGTCCCACCGGGGCGATCCAGCCGTCCAGTTCGAAGCCGGGGAGCCCCTGCTCCGCAATCGTGGGCACGCCGGGCAGCGACGCCACGCGGCTGCCCGTGGTCACACCCAGCGCGCGCAGGGCGCCCGACTTGATGTGCGCGGCCGCAGGCGCCACCGCCACCACGCCCAGCTGCACCTGGCCGCCCAGGATGTCGTTCATGAGCGGGCCCATGCCGCGGTATGGGATGTGTTTGATGTCCAGCCTGGCCTGGTCCACGAACATCGCAGCCCCCAGGTGCAGGATGGTGCCGTTGCCCGACGAGCCGTAGTTCAGCACGCCGGGCTTGGACTTCGCATAGGCGATCAGCTCCTGCACGGTCTTGGCGGGCACCCCGGGGTGCGCCACCAGCACAAAGGGCGTGGCGCCGAGGATGGTGATGGGCGTGATGTCGGCGAGCGAGTCGAACGGAATATTCTTGTAGACGCTGGGGTTGACCACATGGTTGTTGGACACCACGCCGATCACCGAGCCGTCCTTGGGTGCGCGCACGATCTGCGTGGTGCCGGTGATGCCGCCAGCGCCTGGCAGGTTCTCGATGACCACCGGCTGGCCCAGCGCCTTGGACAGGCTGTTGCTGATGGCACGGATGGCGCCGTCCGCCCCCGAACCCGCCGACAGCGGCAGGATCACACGCAGCGGCTTGCCGTCGCCCTGGGCGCGGGCCACGCGCGGCAAGGCCCAGGCGGCGACGCCCAATGCAGCGGCGCTGGCGGCCAAAGCCTGGCGACGTGTGAGCAGGCTGCGGGACAAGGAAATGGCGGGGGCAGTGGTGGGCATGGGTTTGTCTCCAGTCGTTGTCATGCAATCCGGGGGCTGCGGTCTGCGCCGCGTGGGTGCCCCGGGCCGTCGAGAAATAAATCAGGCAATCGCGCCCGCGGCGTGCAGCGCCGCCACGGCCTCGGGCGTGTAGCCCAGGCTGTGCAGCAGCTCGGCCGTGTGCTGGCCCAGGCGGGGTGGGTCGCAGCGCACATCCAGGCGCTGGCCGTCCATGCGCAGCGGCATCAGCGTGACCTGCGCGGTGTGGCCCGCGCACTCGCCATCGGGCAGCGTGATGTCGGCGAGACCCCCCGTGGCTTGGAGGTGCGGGTCGTCGAACAGCTCTTCGGGCCGGCGGATGGGTGCGAACGGCAGGCCGTGGCGCTCGAAGATCGCGGCCAGCGCGTCGGCCGGGTGCTGCGCCAGGCGCTCGCGCAGCACCGGCATCAGCGTGGGCCGCGCGCGCACGCGGTCGTTGTTGGTGGCCAGCTGCGGGTCGGCCCTCAGGTCGGCATAGCCCATGGCGTCGCAAAAAGTCTGCCACTGCGCGTCGCTCACCGCGGCCAGGAAGATCTGCCCGCCGTCCTTCACGCTGAACACGTCGTACACGGCCCAGGACGAGATGCGGTCGGGCATGGGCGCCGCTGGCTGGCCGGTGACGGCGTACTGCATCATGTGCTGGCCCACCAGGAAGACGTTGTTCTCGAACAGGGCCGAGTCCACCTCCTGCCCGCGCCCGGTGATGCCGCGCTGCATCAGCGCGGCCATGGCGCCGATGGCACCGAACATGCCGCCCATGATGTCGTTCACGCTGGTGCCCGCGCGCAGCGGGTCACCGGGCCGGCCGGTCATGTAGGCCAGGCCGCCCATCATCTGCACCACTTCGTCGAGCGCGGTGCGGTGCTCGTACGGGCCGGGCAGAAAGCCCGTGTGGTTGACGTAGATGAGGCGCGGGTTGAGCTGGCTCAGCGCCGCGTAGTCCAGGCCGTATTTCGTCATCACGCCGGGCTTGAAGTTCTGCGCCACCACGTCGGCCGATGCCGCCAGCTTGCGCGCGGCCGCCAGGCCCTCGGGGCTGCGCAGGTCGATGGCGATGCTCTTCTTGTTGCGGTTGAACATGGGGAAGAAGCCCGCGCCCGCGCCCAGCAGGTGGCGGGTGCGGTCGCCGTCCACGGGCTCGACCTTGATGACCTCGGCCCCCAGGTCGGCCAGCACCATGCCGCAGGTGGGGCCCATGACCATGTGGGTGAACTCGACCACGCGCAGGCCCTGCAGGGGCAAGGCGCGGGGGGCCGGAGTGTCGGGCGGCGTGGGCGGGGCAAAGGAAGAAGCGGTGTGGGAAGTCATGGTCAGACGATACGGGATGGAAGGACGCGCGGCGGTGGATCAGGTCAGTGGGTGGCGGCCAGGGAGGTGGCTCCCGCGCCGGTGCGCGGTACTCCTGCCTGCCAGAGCGTGCCGTGCAGCGTCTCGCCCGACAACCAGCCCGCCACGCGCTCGCGCAGTGCCAGCAGCGCGGCCACGTCGATGCCGGTTGCCACACCCATGCGTTCGAGCATGAACACCAGGTCTTCGGTGGTGACGTTGCCGCTGGCGCCGGGCGCGTGCGGGCAGCCGCCGATGCCGGCCAGGCAGGCGTCGAAGCGGGTGATGCCTGTCTGCCACGCGGCATACACATTGGCCATCCCCATGCCGCGCGTGTCGTGAAAATGCGCGCAGGCCAGCCGGTCGCCCACCAGCGCCCGGGCCTTGCCGAACAGCCGGGCGACCGAGGCCGGGTCGGCGTAGCCCACGGTGTCGGCCAGGCTCACGCGGTCGGCGCCCGCGTCGAGCAGGGCCTGCATCAGGCGCAGCACCTCGCTCTCGGCCACCTCGCCCTGCAGCGTGCAGCCAAACGCCGTGCCCACGCCCCCTTCGATGAGCGTGCGGCTGCCGCTGGCATCGCGCAGCGCGCGGATGCGCGCCACCTCGGCCACCACCTCGTCCGGCGTCTTGCGCAGGTTGGCCAGGCTGTGGGCGTGGCTGGCCGACAGGGGCACGACCATGAGGTCGGCGCCACATTCCAGCGCGCGTTCCGCCCCCTTGTAGTTGGGCACCAGCACCGAGGCGACGAGCCCCGGCAGCGTCTTGGCGTGGGCCAGCACCTCGGCGGTGTCGGCCAGTTGCGGCAGCAGACGGGCGGGCACGAAGGAGCCGATCTCGATCTCGCGCTGGCCCGCCGCGTAGGCCGCGTCCACCCACTCGATCTTGCGGGCCGTGGAGACGATGGTGGCAATGCTCTGCAGGCCATCGCGCAGGCCGACTTCGCGCACCAGGGCGGCGGCTACGGGGCGCGGTGCCTGCGGCAGTTCGAAAGAGGCGCCTGTCGATAGGGGGCTGCTCACGGGTTGTCTCCATTTCTTGTGTCTGCGACCTAGCGTGGATTCTAGGAATTCCCATTTGAATCAGAAAATACATTGTGGAAGCTCTATGATTCCCAAACGGAATATCTCAGCATCCATGCGCGACCTCGACCTTCAGACCCTGCGCCTCTTCGCCGCCGTGTGCGAGCACCGCAGCATTGCGCGCGCGGCCGAGCAGGAGGCCATCGTGGGCTCGGCCATCAGCAAGCGGCTGGCGCAGCTGGAGGACACGGTGGGCACGCCGCTCTTGGTGCGCAAGCGGCGCGGCGTCATCCCCACCCCGGCGGGCGAGACGCTGCTGGAGCACGCGCGCACCATGCTGGCCAGCGTGGGCCAGATCGAGCGGGACATGGCCGCCTACGCCACCGGCACGCGCGGCCACGTGCGCATGCTGGTCACGGCCTCGGTCATGGCCGAGTCGCTGGCCGACGATGTGGCGGCGTTCTTGCAAGACCCGGCGCACCGCGACATCCAGGTGAGCCTGGAAGAGCGCGTGAGCCCGGACGTGGTGCAGGGCATCCGCGACGGCAGCGCCTCCATCGGCATCTGCTGGGATGCGGCCGACCTGTCGGGCCTTGCGGTGTGCGGCTACCGCCACGACCACCTGGCGGTGGTGGCCCACGCCTCGCACCCGGTGGCGCAGCGCCAGAGCGTGCGTTTTGCCGACGTGCTGGACCATGAATTCGTCAGCATGCCCGCCCTGAGCGCCGTGCAGGTGCTGCTGGCGCGCGCGGCGGCGGTCGAGGGAAAGATGCTCGCCCACCGCGTGCTGGTGTCCAACTTCGACGCCGCGCTGCGGGTGGTGCGCGCCAACCTGGCCATCAGCGTGGTGCCGCAGGAAGTGGCCCAGCCGTTTGCCGACATCGCCCCGGTGCGGGTGATTCCGCTGTCCGACCCGTGGGCACGCCGGCGCTTCGCCATCTGCTTTCGCAGCGCCCAGATGCTCACCCCGGCGGCGCGTCTGCTGGTGGACCATCTGGCCCGGCTGGGAGCCGGCGGTCCGGACTCCGGCGGCGTGGCCGCTCCGCAACAGTTTGATATGTAACGCCGTATTTTTGGTGTTTAGCGCATATGTGCTGTGCGTTCTGAGCTACCAAACTTGTAGCAAATTAGGTTCCGAGCTATAGTCAACGCACATCGTCGGGCCGGTCTCGCATCCGCCCAGAACGAACTTTCGAACCAACACTTGCGCGAGGAGAAGCGTCCATGAGCTCCAAAGAAAATGCCGCCATCAACCAGTTGTTCGAGCGGCTCGAATGCCGTTACGCACTGCGCGTGCTGTGGGCCCTGAAGGACGGCCACCCCCAGACCTTCCGCCTGCTGCAGGACAGCGTGGGGGGCATCACTCCCAACACGCTCAACACCCGCATCAAGGAACTGCGCGAAGCCGGCTTCGTGGACCACGGCAGCGACGGCTACACCGTCACCCCCTCCGGCGCCGACCTGCTCAAGCGCCTGTCGGACGTGCAGGCCTTCGCCACCCGCTGGGTGGCCGGCCGCGCCAAGAAGCAGACGCCCTGAGCGCCGGGGCTGCCAACGCCCCCTGCCCCGCACCAGCCCTGCCGCTCTGCAGGGCCTCCAGGCAGGCCCATCCGGGGCAGCCGTTAAAATGACAGTCTGAATAGCTTCTAGCGCCCATCCACCAAGCGCTAGGAGCTATATTTTTAATAGCACTCAAGGAATCACCATGGCATTGACCACCACCGCATCCGGCCTGCAGTACGAAGACACCACCGTGGGCGAAGGCGCCGAGGCCACCAAGGGCCAGAACGTGTCGGTGCACTACACCGGCTGGCTGTACAACAACGGCGAGCAAGGCGCCAAGTTCGACTCCAGCCGTGACCGTAACGACCCCTTCGAGTTCTCGCTGGGCGCCGGCATGGTCATCAAGGGCTGGGACGAAGGCGTGCAGGGCATGAAGATCGGCGGCCAGCGCACCCTGATCATCCCCGCATCCCTGGGCTACGGCGCCCGCGGCGCCGGCGGCGTGATCCCCCCGAACGCCACGCTCAAGTTCGACGTCGAACTGCTCAAGGTCGGCCGCTGATCCAGCCCCCTCCTGTCCCTTGTGGCAAAAACAAAAGCGGCCTGCGGGCCGCTTTTGTTTTTATCGATCCCGCCGTCCAAACCCGGCGCGCCCCCTACGCCAGTGCACCCGTGGATCTGGCTTCGCCAGGCCACCGGGTGCGTCCCCCTCCGGGGGACGCCGCAGAGCGGCTCAGGGGGGGCTTTCAATCAAACAGTGCCTTGTCCAGCCGCTCGAACTTGGCATCGCCCACGGCTTCGCGGATCTTCGGCGCCAGCGCCGCCAGGTCGTCGAAGCTGCCGGCGCTTTCGACCGCCAGGTTCAGCCGAAAGCCACGCAGGCCCAGGCCGGCGGTGATTTCCGTGGCAATCGGGTAGGCCGCCTGGTAGCGCTCCATGGGGCTGCGGCCCGAGCCTTCCCCGGCGGCGGCCACGGTGCCCAGGTCCATGGCGTCCGCCAGCGGCGCGGGCGCGGGCGCGACCGGCAGGCCTGCGGCCACGGCGGCGACCGCGGCGGACTTGCCCGCCAGCGGCTCCAGCAGGCCCTGGGCGATCATGGCCTGCACGTCGTCCTGGGTGATGCCCATGGCAGCGGTGGCGGCCAGGATCTCACCCGTGGTGCGCTTGCCGTCAAAAAGTATGAAGGCCGAACGCTGGCGTGAACTGAGGCTGCCGCGCCGGTCCTTGAGTGCTTCCTGCCCTGCCTGGGTCTTGACGAGAACCATGAATCTCCTTGAATGGAGCACGCGGCCGCCCTCCGGCCCGGCATGCTGGGTTCCAGACTCTCACGTTTTGACACAGTTGAATATCGGGGTTTTCACATAACCCACGGCATGTCGTGCGCTCCGGGCGCCCTGATGCAGAACTACATCTCGGAGCGTATGCGGGGCAGCTCGGGCCCGGGGCGGGTGATCCAGCTCACCACCACCGCCACCGCCGCGCCGGCGGGCACGCCGAACACGCCCGCGGAAATCGGCTGGATGCCGAACCACAGCCCGTCGGCCAGCAGCCAGGGCGGCAGGGCCGCGCGCATGGCCGGCACGTGCGACAGCATGTAGTACACCGCCACGCCCAGCCCGGCCAGCATGCCGGCCACCGCGCCCTGGCGCGTGGTGCCGCGCCAGAAGATGCCCAGCACCATGGTGGGCACGAAGGCCGAAGCGGCCAGCGAGAACGATGCCGACACCATGGGCAATATCTCGGACGGCTTGAGCGCCGCCACGAAGGCCGCCGACAAGGCCACCGCCAGCAGGGTGAACTTGGTCAGGATCACGCGCTGCTCGGGCGAGGCCTTGCGCTGCGCATCCGGGAAGTACAGGTCGCGCACCAGCGCATTGCTGATGGTGAGCAGCAGCCCGTCGGCGGTGGACAGCGCAGCGGCCAGCCCGCCCGCCGCCACCAGGCCCGACACCACGTACGGCAGCCCGCCCAGCTCGGGCGTGGCCAGCATGATCAGGTCGGCACCCAGGCGAATCTCGCCGAACTGCACGATGCCGTCGCCGTTGACGTCCTCGATGGAGAGCAGCGAGCTGTCCACCCGCGCCCACTGGGCCATCCAGTTGGGCAGCGCCTCGAAGCTGCTGCCCACCAGGTTCTGCATGACCTCGAACTTCACCAGCACCGCCAGCGCGGGCGCGCTCAAGTACAGCAGCGCAATGAAGAACAGCGACCACGCCACCGACGCCCGCGCGCCGCCCACCGTGGGCGAGGTGTAGTAGCGCGTGAGCAGGTGCGGCAGCCCGGCCGTGCCCACCATCAGGCAGAACATCAGCGCGAGGAAGTTGCGCCGCGTGAGCTCATAGTCGCGCTGCTCATCGGGGGTGCCATCCGGGTCGCCCACATAGGCCTGGCTGTGCAGCGGCAGCCCGCCCAGGGGCCGGGCACGCTCGTAGTTCTCGCGCATCTCGCGCGTCCAGCGCTCGCGGGCCGCGGCGGCATCGCGCGGGAGCGCGGCCAGCTCGCGGCTGGCGCTGACGATGAGCCCCACGTCGGCGTTCTGGGTGCGCAGCGTGCGGATGCGCTCGCGGCCCTTTTCGCGCTCGCGCTCCAGCGCGCCCTCGACGTCCTGCAGGCGCGCCTCGTAGTCCTTGGCGCGCTGCAGGTAGGTCTGCACCACCTGGTGCTCGGCCGGGGAGTCGAGCAACTGGGCTTCCAGGTCCGCGATCTTGCTGATCTGCGCGCCGTAGACCAGCGGCGCGAGCGGGCTGCCCAGCTGCTTGTAGGCCAGCCAGGACACGGGTATCAAAAAGGCCAGCAGCAGCACCACGTACTGCGCCACCTGCGTCCAGGTGATGGCACGCATGCCGCCCAAGAAAGAGCACAGCAGCACACCGCCCAGGCCCAGCATGATGCCGATCTCGAACTGCACACCGGTCAGGCGCGATGCGATCAGCCCCACGCCGTAGATCTGCGCAACGACATAGGTGAACGAGCACAGCACCGCCGCCAGCGCCGCGATCACGCGCGGCCAGCGGCCGCCGAACCGCACGTGAAAGAAGTCGGGCACGGTGTACAGGCCCATGGCCCTGAGGTGCGGGGCAATGAGCATCGCCACCAGGCAAAAGCCCCCCGTCCACCCCAGCAGGTAGGCCAGGCCCCCCGCCTGCCCCGGCGTGCCGGAGAAGCCCTGCAGATACAGGGCGCCCGAGAGGCTGATGAACGACGCGGCGCTCATCCAGTCGGCCGCCGCCGCCATGCCGTTGTACATGGGCGGAATGCGCCGCCCGGCCACGTAGTATTCCTCGGGGTCGCTCGTGCGGCCGTACACGCCGATGCCGGCGTAGGCCATGACGGTGATGAACAGGAAAATCGGCCCGATCCAGTGGCGCGACAGGCCCTGGTGCTCGGCCCAGGTCATCAGCGCCAGAAAGGCCAGCACACCCACCACGTACAGCGCCAGGATGCGGTGCAGCCGCCACAGGTAGGCCGACCCGGAGGTCGCCCGCCCGCGGCCGTCGGTGCCGGGGGACCCGGCGCCCTTGTCAGCCATGGGGGCCACGCAGTCCACCCGCTGGTGCTGGGACTTGCGCCGCCAGCTCACCCTGCGCTGCGGCCAGGCGCTCGGCGTCCTGCCGCTCGAAGCGGTTCATGGCCCAGCAGTAAGCCACGACGATGCCGATGAACACCACCACCGCACCCTGCGCGGCGATCCAGTAACCGAGCGGCCAGCCGCCCACCACGAGCGCCTGCAGGTCGCGGGCGAAGTACGTGGCCACGAAGGACACCAGCGCCCACAGCAGCAGCAGGCCCGCCTTGAGCTTCAGGTGGCGCACGTCGTGCAGGTCGGGCGGGAACGGGCCCGCCATCTCGGCGTCCGCAGGCCGGGCGGGCCCCGGCTGCGTGAACTGCATCACAGGCACCGCAGTGCAGGCACTGCGGCAGGTGGTGCAGACAGTGCGCGCATACCGCAGTCCCCCGGGGTCTGGGCGTTCAGCCCGCCAGTTGCTGCCAGGTCGCGATCACGCTGTCAGGATTGAGCGAGATCGACGAGATGCCTTCCTTGGACAGCCACTGCGCAAAGTCAGGATGGTCGCTGGGGCCCTGGCCGCAGATGCCGATGTACTTGCCCTGGGCCAGGCAGGCCTTGATGGCCTTTTCCACCAGCGCCAGCACAGCGGGGTCACGCTCGTCGAAGTCCTGCGCCAGCAGCTCTAGGCCCGAATCGCGGTCCAGTCCCAGCGTGAGCTGGGTCAGGTCGTTGGAGCCGATGGAAAAACCGTCGAAGAACTCCAGGAAGCGCTCGGCCAGGATGGCGTTGCTCGGCACCTCGCACATCATGATGACCTTGAGGTCGTCCTTGCCACGCGAGAGGCCGTGGGTGGCCAGCAGCTTGGTCACGCGCTCGGCCTGGCCCAGCGTGCGCACGAAGGGCACCATCACCTGCACGTTGGTCAGGCCCATGTCGTTGCGCACGCGCTTCAAAGCCTCGCACTCCATCGCAAAGGCTTCACCGAAGTCTTCGCTGATGTAGCGCGCCGCACCGCGAAAGCCCAGCATCGGGTTTTCTTCCTCGGGCTCGTAGCGGCTGCCGCCGATGAGCTTGCGGTACTCGTTGGACTTGAAGTCCGACAGGCGCACGATCACGGGCTTGGGGTAGAACGCGGCGGCGATGGTGGCCACGCCTTCGGCGACCTTGTCGACGTAGAAGGCGCGCGGGCTGGCGTGGCCGCGGGCCACCGATTCCACCGCCTTCTTCAGGTCGGCATCGATCTGGGGGTAGTCCAGGATGGCCTTGGGGTGCACGCCGATGTTGTTGTTGATGATGAACTCGAGCCGCGCCAGGCCCACGCCTTCGTTGGGCAGCTGGCAGAAGTCGAAGGCGAGCTGGGGGTTGCCCACGTTCATCATGATCTTGGTCTTGATGGCGGGCATCTCGCCGCGCTGCACCTCGGTGACCTCGGTCTCGAGCAGGCCGTCGTAGATGTGGCCGGTGTCGCCCTCGGCGCAGCTCACGGTGACCAGCGTGCCGTCTTTGAGCAGCTCGGTCGCGTCACCGCAGCCCACCACGGCCGGAATGCCCAGCTCGCGCGCAATGATGGCCGCGTGGCAGGTGCGCCCGCCGCGGTTGGTGACGATGGCGCTCGCGCGCTTCATCACGGGCTCCCAGTTGGGGTCGGTCATGTCGGTGACCAGCACGTCGCCGGGCTGCACCTTGTCCATCTCGCTGATGCTGTGCACCAGGCGCACGGGGCCGGTACCGATCTTCTGGCCGATGGCGCGGCCCTCGGCCAGCACGGTGCCGGAACCCTTGAGCTTGAAGCGCTGCTCGGCCTGGCCCTTGGACTGGCTTTTCACCGTCTCGGGGCGGGCCTGCAGGATGTAGAGCAGGCCGTCGGTGCCGTCCTTGCCCCATTCGATGTCCATCGGGCGGCCATAGTGCTGCTCGATCACCAGCGCGTAGTGCGCCAGCTGCTGCACGTCGGCGTCGCTCAGCGAATAGCGGTTGCGCTGCTCGGTGGCCACGTCGATGGTCTTCACGAGCTTGCCGCTGGCCTTCTTTTCGTCGGCCGAGGCGAACACCATCTGCAGCAGCTTGCTACCCAGGTTGCGGCGGATCACGGCCTGCTTGCCGGCCTTGAGCATGGGCTTGTGCACGTAGAACTCGTCGGGGTTCACGGCGCCTTGCACCACGGTCTCGCCCAGGCCGTAGCTGCTGGTGATGAACACCACGTCTTCGAAGCCCGATTCGGTGTCGATGGTGAACATCACGCCAGCGGCGCCCAGGTCGGAGCGCACCATGCGCTGCACGCCGGCCGACAGGGCCACCACGTCGTGCTCGAAGCCCTTGTGCACGCGGTAGGAGATGGCGCGGTCGTTGTACAGCGACGCGAACACTTCCTTCATCTTGTGCAGGACGTCGTCGATGCCCACCACGTTCAGGAAGGTCTCCTGCTGGCCCGCAAACGATGCGTCAGGCAGGTCTTCGGCCGTGGCGGACGAGCGCACGGCGAACGATGCGGCCGGGTTGCCGGCGCTCAGCGTGGCAAATGCTTCGGCAATGGCGGCCTGCAGGTCGGCCGGGAAGGGCTGGGCCTCGACCATGGCGCGGATCTCGGCGCCCACCGTGGCCAGGGCGCGCACATCTTCGGTGTCCAGGCTCTTGAGCTTGGCGCTGATCTTGTCGGCCAGGCCGTCGTGCGCCAGGAACTGGCGAAACGCGTGCGCCGTGGTGGCAAAGCCCGTGGGCACCCGCACACCCTGGGGCAGTTGGGAGATCATCTCGCCGAGGGAGGCGTTTTTACCGCCTACGGCCTCGACATCGGTCATTCTCAGGTTTTCAAACGGTACGACCAGGGCGGTCGGGCTGAAAAGTGCAGACATGGGAAAGCTCCAGAAGTTGAAACCGGGTCTGCGCGCCCGCCCCTTGCTGTACCTGGGAGCGATGGGCGAGCGGCCATGCACGGCGGGTGGCTTTGTCGTTGTGGTTGTGGGCCGACGAAGTGCATGGTGAGAATTTGGATAATTGTCACAATTGTAGGCCTGCGGCACTGGCGGCAGGCTGACGCACTGAAAGGCCCCCTGCTCCATGCACACGCGCACCGTATTTTTCGTCTCTGACGGCACCGGCATCACGGCCGAGACTTTTGGCAATGCCATTTTGGCCCAGTTCGAGATGAAGCCGCGCCACGTGCGCCTGCCCTTCATCGACAGCGTGGACAAGGCCCACCAGACGGTCCGCCAGATCAACCACACGGCCGAGATGGAGGGCAAGAAGCCCATCGTGTTCACCACGCTGGTGAACATGGAGGTCCTGAAGGTCATCCAGGAAGGCTGCAAGGGCATGCTGCTCGACATGTTCGGCACCTTCGTGCACCCGCTGGAGGAAGAGCTGGGCATCAAGTCGCACCACCGCGTCGGCCGCTTCAGTGACGTGAGCCGCAGCAAGGAATACACCGACCGCATCGAGGCCATCAACTTCAGCCTGGCCCACGACGACGGCCAGAGCAACCGCGACCTGGCCGGTGCCGACGTGATCCTGGTCGGAGTGAGCCGCAGTGGCAAGACGCCCACCAGCCTGTACCTGGCCATGCAGTGCGGCCTGAAAGCCGCCAACTACCCGCTGATCCCCGAAGACTTCGAGCGCCGCCAGTTGCCGCCCGCGCTGGTGCCGCACCGCGCCAAGATCTTCGGGCTGACCATCCAGCCCGAGCGCCTGTCCGAGATCCGCAACGAACGCCGCCCCGGCTCCAAGTACGCCGACCTGGTGAACTGCCGCCACGAGGTGGCCGAGGCCGAGGCGATGATGCGGCGATCGGGAATCCGGTGGCTGTCGACCACGACCAAGTCGATCGAGGAGATCGCGACGACGATCCTGCAGGAGATCCGGCCGGAGCGGCTGGTGTACTGACGGGCCGACCCGCCGAGCGCGCGCGTCAAATCTGCCGCGCAGTCGTCGTTTGGGTGAAAAACAAGGCTCTACCGCTTGTCCAGCAAGCGCTAGCAGCTATCAATTAATGAGCAACCGCACACCACAGACCTTGCCCGCCTGAAAGCACGCGGACAAGGCGGCGCTGTGCCGCTGCGCCTGGAGCACCCTTTTGAAAAAATCCACCGTCCTTCGCGCTGTTCTGATGACCTTGGCATTCGCCGTGGTGGTGACCCTGTTCATCGGCAAACGCTGGTACGACTACGTGAGCAGCGCCAGCTCGCCCTACGACGAAGTAGGGATCGAGCTGAACTCCCGCGCGCCCGGTCCCATCAACCGGTGGGGCTGCGCCAAGCTGCAGGAACGCTTCGCCCGGGCGACGCCGCCGTACGGGTGTTCGGCGGGCAACGGACGGCAGTGGAAGTAAGCAAAGCAGCTACTTCACCGCAAACCGCACATTCGCCGGCTTCTTGCCCGGCAAGGTCACCAGCGCCACCACCTTGGTGCCTGCGGCCACCTTGAAGGTGCCCTTGGCTTCGAGCTTGCCCTCGCCCGCGGGCACCAGCACGGCCTCGGATTTCTCCGTGCCGTTGAGCAGGGTGAGCTTGGCGGTCACCCCCTCGGAGCTGGCCGCCTTGCCGTGGTCGCGCAGGTACAGCGTGATGGCGTCCGGCTTGGCAACCAGTTCGTAGTCCATATCGTGGGTACCGGCCACGATGCCGCCGTGCTGGGGCTTGTGGTCGTCGCCATGGGCATGGTTGCCGGCGGCAAACGCAGCGCCGCTCACGGCCAGTGCGAGCGTGGCGATGAAGTATTTGGTGTTCATGAAAGTCCTTTCAAAGGGTGGTCAAAGGGTGGTCAAAAGCTGGTCAAACGCTGGTTGAGGCAGCGGCAAAAAATCAAAAAGCCTCGGCGTTCTTGTCGTCCAGCAGGCGCTCGGCATCGCGGCGGCCGAACAGCCAGAACAGGGCCGGGGTCAGGAAGGTGTCGAGCAGGGTCGAGCTGATCAGGCCCGAGAAGATCACCACCGCCACCGGGTGCAATATCTCGGTGCCGGGGCGTTCGGCCTCCAGCAGCAGCGGGGCCAGCGCAAAGGCGGTGACCAGGGCCGTCATGAGCACAGGGGACAGGCGCTCCAGCGAGCCGCGCACGATCATCGCGGTGTCGAAGTTCTCGCCCTCCACGCGCATCAGGTTCAGGTAGTGGCTCACCTTCAGGATGCCGTTGCGCACCGAGATGCCCGCCAGCGTGATGAAGCCGATCAGCGCCGCCACCGACAGCGGCTGGCCCGAGATCCACAGCCCCAGCACGGCCCCCACCAGCGCCAGCGGGATGTTGGCCATGATCAGCGCCGACAGCGTGGCCGAGCGGTAGCGCGTGTACAGCACCACGAACATCAGCACCAGCGAGACCACGGCCAGCATGCCCACCAGGCGGCTGGCCTCTTCCTGCGCCTGGAACTGGCCGCCCAGGGTGATGAAGTAGCCATCCGGCAAACGCGTCTCGCCCACCACCTTGCGGATGTCGGCCACCACGTCGGACAGCGCCCGGCCCTGCGCGTTGGCCGAGAGCACGATGCGCCGCTTGCCATCGTCGCGGCTGATCTGGTTGGGGCCGTCGCCGTCCTCGATGCTGGCCAGGCGCGACAGCGGCACGCGCCCGCGTGGGGTCTCGATCATGATCTGCGCCAGGCCGTCCAGCGAGCGCGCGCTCTCGGGCAGGCGCACCACCAGCGCAAAGCGCCGGCTGCCCTCCACGATCTGCGTCACCTTTTCGCCCTCCACCAGGCCCTGCAACGTGGCCAGCACCTGCGCGGCCGGCACCCCGTACTGGGCGGCCGCGGCATGGTCCACGCGCACGGTGATCTGCGGCGCCAGCACCTGCTTTTCCACCTCCAGGTCGGCCAGGCCGTCGATGGTGGCCAGGCGCGCACGCAGCGCATCGGCCTGGCCGCGCAGGGTGTCCAGGTCTTCACCAAAGAGCTTGATCGCGATCTGCGAGCGCACACCCGAGAGCATGTGGTCGATGCGGTGCGAGATCGGCTGGCCGATGGCAATCGCCGCCGGCATCTGCGCCAGCCGGCTGCGGATGTCGGCCTGCACCTCGGCCATGCTGCGCTTGAGCTCGGCCGCGGGCAGCAGGCCCACGTCGAGCTCGCTCACGTGCACGCCCTCGGCATGTTCGTCCAGCTCGGCCCGGCCGCTGCGACGGCCCACGTGCGTGACCTCGGGCACCTGGCGCACCAGCACCTCGGCCTGGCTGGCCAGCGCGGCCGATTCGGCCAGCGTCACGCCGGGGTTCAGGCGCATGCCGATGAGCAGCGTGCCCTCGTTGAACGGCGGCAAGAAGGTGGTCGGAAAAAACGGCACCGCCGCCACCGACAGCACCACCGCCACGGCACTCACCGCCATGGCGACGCGCGGATGCGCCAGCACCCGGGTGAGCCCGCCGCGGTAGCGCGCCTTGAGCCAGGCCACTACGCGGGTATCGCCATGGTCCAGGTTCTTCATGCGCGGCAACAGGTAGAAGGCCAGCACCGGCGTGACCGTGACCGACACCAGCAGCGAGGCCACGGTGGAGACGATGAAGGCGATGCCCAGCGGCACGAACAGCCTCCCCTCGATGCCTGGCAGCGCGAACAACGGCAGGAACACCAGCACGATGATGGCCGTGGCGTAGAGGATGCCCGAGCGCACCTCCATCGACGCGAGCTTGACCACCTCGATGGGGTGCAGCCGGTGGTGGGGGTGCTTGGCCCGGTCCATCTTCAGGCGTCGCAGCACGTTCTCCACGTCCACCACCGCATCGTCCACCAGCCCTCCGATGGCAATGGCCAGGCCGCCCAGCGTCATGGTGTTGATGGACAGGCCGAAATACTTGAACACCAGCGCCGTGATGAAGATGGACACCGGAATGGCGGTGAGCGCGATCACCGTGGGCCTGAGCGTGCCCAGGAACACGAACAGGATCACCGCCACGAACACCGAGGCGCCGATGAGCTTGCCCTGCAAGGTGGTGACCGAGGCCTCGATGAAGCTGGCCTGGCGGAAGGTGACGCGCGGCGCTTCCATGCCTTCGGGCAGCGACTTCTTCAGATCACCCAGCGCCGACTCGATGCTGCGCGTGAGCGCGATAGTGTCGGCCGTGGGCTGCTTCTGGATGCCCAGGATCACGGCCGGCTTGCCCTCGAAGCCCGCGTCGCCGCGCTTGAGGGCCGCAGCAAACGTCACCTCGGCCATCTGGCGCAGCAGCACGGGCTGGCCGTTCTTCGCGGCGAGCGCCAGGTTCTGCAGATCCTCCAGGCGCGACGTGCGGCCCAGGTGCCGGATCAGGTACTCGCGCCCATTGAGCTCCAGGAAACCGCCCGAGGTGTTGCTGGAGAAGCCCTTGAGCGCCCCCGTGAGCTGGTCGTGCGTGATGCCCAGCTCGGCCATGCGCGCCGTGTTGGGCTGCACCTGGAACTGGCGCACCTCGCCGCCGATGGGGATCACCTGCGCCACGCCGGCGATCGCCAGCAGGCGCGGGCGCAGCACCCAGTCGGCGTATTCGCGCACGGCCATGGGCGTGGTGCGCTGCACGTCGATGGGGATCGCCACCTGCATGATCTCGCCCATGATGGAGCTGATGGGCCCCATGCGCGGCGTCACGCCCGCGGGCAGGCCCTCCTCCATGGACGACAGGCGCTCGGACACCATCTGCCGGGCGCGGAAGATGTCCATGCTCCAGTCGAAGGTGACATAGATGAAGGACAGGCCCGCGCTGGAGGTGGAGCGCACGCGCTCCACGCCGGGCAGGCCGTTCATGGTCGTCTCCAGCGGAAAGGTGATGAGCTGCTCCACCTCTTCGGCGGCCATGCCGCCGGCCTCCGTCATCAGCGTGACGGTGGGCTTGTTGAGGTCGGGGAACACGTCCACCGGGGTGCGCGACAGCGTGAAGGCCCCGTAGGCCATGAGCACGCCCGCCGCGATGAGCACCAGCAGCCGGTTGGCCAGGCTGCTTTCGAGTAGCCACTTGAACATTGCGTGGCTCCCTTCAGCGGACCTGGTTGATCAGCGTGGCGCCCTGCGTGGCCACGCGGTCACCGGCCTTCAGGCCCGAGGTCACGGCCACCGAGGCACCGTCCAGCGGCACGAAGGTGACCACCCGGGGTACGAAACGCTCGGGCGACTCCTTGACCCAGACGATGGTCTGGTTCGCGGGGTTGCGCAGCAGCGAAGCCACTGGCACCTGCACGCCCGCGGCCTGCTCGGTGGATTGCACGAACACGCGCACCGGCTGGCCCAGTGCGAGGGTGCCCAGCACTGCGGCGTCCCCCGCGAACTGCAGCGGCAACGCCTGGTCGCGCAGGCTGCGCGCGGCGCCCAGAAAGCGCAGCGGCACACGCTGGCCACCCACGGCCAGCGCGGCACCGGCCACGCTCTGGGCCTGGGCGGTGTCGTAAGCCAGGGCTTCGACGCGCAGGC
The DNA here is from genome assembly GCF_044542805.1 of Acidovorax sp. NPDC077693. NCBI lineage: Bacteria > Pseudomonadati > Pseudomonadota > Betaproteobacteria > Burkholderiales > Comamonadaceae > Acidovorax > Acidovorax sp. NPDC077693. The sequence continues at coordinate 21,678 of NZ_JBITVD010000018.1, forward strand.
GCGTGGGGTCCACCACCTCGAACACCAGCTCGCGCGCATCCACCACCTGCCCTGCCACGGCGTTGGCCGAGGCGATGACACCCGAGACGGGCGCCACCAGCGCATCGCGGGTCGAAAGGCCCGCCCCCACCGCGCCCAGTCGCTGGGTGACGCTTTGCAGCTCGCTCTCGGCCGCCTCTATGTCCTTGCGAGGCACGGTGTCCGACAGGTCCTTCAAACGCGCCACGCGTCGTGCCGCCAGGTCGCGTGCCGCACGCAGCTCGGCCTGCTGGGCCAGCTGGTTGGAGCGCTCGATGGCGCCCGCCGTGGGCACCACATAGGCCAGCACTTCACCCTTGCGCACCGCCTGGCCCACGCCGGGCAGGCCCTTGGGGCCTGCCTCCAGCCGGCCTGCCAGCGCGGCCTGCACCTTGCCGCCGGCGTTGGGGTCCATGACCACCGTGCCGGCCAGCTCGAAGGCCTTGGGGTGCCGGCCCTCGGCGGCCACCAGGGTGCGCACGCCGAGTTGGCGCTGCGCAGGCTTGGGCAGGAAGACGCTGCCATCGGGCTGGCGCTTGGGGCCGTTGCCGTCTGCGGGCGCGGGCGCGTCGCCATGGTCATGGCCTTCGCCGGCGAGCGCCATCAGCGGGGCGCACAGCGCAGCGGCCATCAACAGGGCCGTCACGGAATGGAGAGAGGTCAGCCGCTTCATGCTGCACCTCCGAGGCGCTGCGCGCGCGCGGCGCGGCCACGCCGCAGGCCCCACGCCAGGGCCAGGGCTGCAAGCACGGCGACCACGGCACCGGCGACCAGCGCGTTGCGCCGGCCTGTGGGCTCGGCGTGGGCATGCGCCGCGGCGTGCACGTCGATCTCGCCGGCCAGCAGGTCGGTGTCGGTGCCGGCCACCACGGTGGCGGTGACGGGGCTTGCGCCCTCGGCCAGCGGAGCGGCCAGCGCGGCCTGGAACTCGCCGTCGGCCACGCGGCTCACGGGCACGCGCGTGCCGGCAATGTCGAGCTCGAGCTGCGCCTCCTTCACCGGGCTGTTGTCGCCCGCATGGTCGAGGTAGAGCGCCAGCTTTTGACCGTCGAGCACACCGACCAGTTCGAACAGGTCGGAGGTGGCGGCAAAGCGCGGCATCGCAGGGCCGGCTGCAGTGGCAGGGGCGTCTCCATGGTCATGGCCCGCATCGGCCCAGGCTGCCGGCGGCACGAGGCCCAGCACCAGGGCCAGGCCCAGTGAGGAAAAGAGAGAAAGGAGTGGCATGGTGATCACAAAAATGGGGGGGGGTGAAGAGAGGCTTTGCGCTCACTGCGGCAACAGGCCCAGGGCCTGGCGCAGGGTGGAGATGGCGGCCGCGGCATCGATGCGGGCCCGCGCCAGCTGGCGCTCGGCCTGCACGGCTTCGAGCTCCACGCGCAGGCGTGTGGGCCAGTCGGCTTCGCCCAGGCGAAAGGCCTTGTCGATAAAGCCGCGCGTGTCGCGGGCCAGCGCCGCATGGCGGGCCATGGCCTCGCGCTGGGCCTGGCTGGCCTTCACGCGGGCCGTGGCCGCGGCCAAGTCGGCGGCGAGGCGGTCCTGCTCGGCGCGGGCGCGCACTTCGGCGTCGAGCGCGTCGGCTAGGGCCGCTGTCTCCTTGGCGCGCGCCCGGTCGCCGCCGCCCAGGGGTATGCGCACGCCGACCGTGAAGCTTTGGAGGTAGCGCTCGCCGGCCTGCTCGCGCCCGCGCGTGGCGGCCACGGTCAGCTCCGGGTTGGCACGGGTCTGCACAGCGGCCAGGTCGGCGGCGCGGCGCGCCACCGCGGCCTGGTCGTTCCAGTCCGCCACCGACGGGTGGTCGGCAGGCAGGCCGGCTGCTGGCAGCGCTTCCGCCTCGGGCTCGGCGCCGTCGGCCAGCACCACGCTGCCGCCCCATGCCGCCAGGGCTGCCTGTGCGACATCGCGTGCGCCCGTGGCCTCGGCCACCGCGGCCTCGGCCTGGGCCACGGCACTATCTGCCTGCGCCTGGTCGGCCCGCGACATGTCGCCGGCCTGAAAGCGCCGCGCCACGTCGGCCCTCAGGCGCTGCGCGTTCTGCAGCCGGTCCTGGGCCAGGCCCAGTTCTGCCTGCGCGCGCTGCAAGGTCCACCAGGCCTCGCGCACGGTGGCGGCCAGTTGCAGCTGCGCGGCCAGGCGGCGGCTTTCCACGGCCTTGATCTCGGCGTCGCCCAGCGCGGCCTTGCGCGCGCGCTCGCCGGGCAGCCACAGCGGCAGGGCCACGCCCACTTCGTATTCCCTGCTGCCCTGGTTGCTGCCGGGGCGGTCGCTCTTGCGGGACAGCTCCAGCGCAGCGGGCTCGGCCAAGAGGGACGATGCGCCGCTGCGCGCGGCCTGCGCCGACTCGCGCCGCAGCGCTGCGGACTGCGCCTCCGGCTGGCGCTCCCAGGCGCGCTCGAACAGGGATTTCAGGGTAAGTGGTGCTACTGCTGCCGGTTCAGCCGGTTCAGCCGCTAATTGGGCTTGCGCACCGCCCACGGCCAGTGCGCACCCCAGCGCCACGGCGGCCAGCAGCGGCCGTGGCAGGTGATTCTTGTGTGTCGTTCTTTGCATCCGATTCCTCTGCAGTGGCCCAGGGCCACGGGGTTGAAATCGGCGAGGCACGATGGCCGGCGCATGCGCTCGCGCGCAGGCACTGCAGCAGCCTGCAAGGGCCGCGTCACATCGTCAGGACAGGGGTTGCCCGCAACCCGCCTCGCCGCTCAGGCGAGGACGGACCACTTGGGGCGTTCGGGGCGGGTGAGCGGGGGATGGACCCAGGCCGGTGCCACCAGGGCGGCAGGCGCAGCGACCGCGACCACGATGGCCTGACCACTCGCACTCAAGGCCATGCCGCTGCCCACGCCGTGGCAGGCATGGCAGTCCATGTCGGCCGTGGCGGCGGTGGCCAGTGCCTTGTGGTCGGGGGTCTCGCTGGCGGCGGACGGCTGCGCTTGCGCGGCTGGCGCATCACTGTGGTGATCGTGCGCATGGTGGCCGAAGTGCGATGCCTGCGGCGCCGTCTCGTGCTTGCAGTACGGCGATGCAGCCGCCCAGATGGACTGGAGCGGCATGAACAGCAGCAGGAAGACGAGGAGCAGGCGGCGCATGGTGTGCGCGCATTCTAGTGACAAGATGGCGCGGTGCAGCATCCGCCCACGCCCATGTCCCCACGCGGCCAAGGGCAAGGCTTGGAGGGATGACCGAATCGTCATCTGAGCATCATCCCGCTGCCACCAGAAACTGCGCCACGCCGTCGCTGGCGCGCACTTCGGAACACTCCACGCCCCACACGCGTGCAATCGCCGCGGCGTCCAGCGTCTGCTCCACGGGCCCCACATCACAGCGCCCCGCGCCCATCAATACCACGTCGTGCGCGTACCGCAGCGCCAGGTTCAGGTCGTGCAGCACCGCGACCACGCCGATGCCCTGCTCCGCTGCCCAGCGGCGCACCAGGGCCATGGCCTGGTGCTGGTGCGCCAGGTCGAGCGCGGCGGTGGGTTCGTCCAGCAGCAGCCAGCGCGTGGCGCCGTCGGGCCGGGGCTCCCAGATCTGCGCCAGGGCACGGGCCAGGTGGGCGCGGGCGCGCTCGCCACCCGACAGGGTGTTGACGCCGCGCTGCGCCAGGTGGGCCACGCCGGTGGCCTCCATCGCATCGCGGGCGATGCGCGCCTCGCTCCGGCTGGGCGACTGGCGGTGCGGAAAGCGCCCCATCTCCACGACCTCCTGCACCGTGAAGTCGAAGGCCACCGCCGTCTCTTGCGGCAGCACGGCACGCAGGCGCGCCAGTTCCAATGCGCCCAACGCAGAGAGCGCCCTGCCCCCCAGGCTGACCGAGCCCGAGCGCGGCGCGCGCTGGCCCGACAGCATGGACAGCAGCGTCGACTTGCCTGCGCCATTGGGCCCGAGGATGGCGGTGAATCGGCCAGGGGCCAGGCGTGCATGCACGGTGGCCAGCAAGGGCCGGCCCGGCAGTCCCACGCCCAATTGATCGCAGACGAGTTGGTCGCCGCGGAGAGCGCCGAGCCCACTCATACCTTGCTCCTGAATTGCCGCAGCATGGCCAGAAACAACGGCACACCGATGAACGCCGTGAGCACCCCCAGCGGCAGCTCCGCCGGCTTGACGATGGTGCGCGCCACCACGTCGGCCGCCAGCACCAGCGCCGCACCCAGCAGGGCCGAGCCCGGCAGCACCACGCGATGGTCGGGCCCGGCCACCAGGCGCACCCAGTGCGGCGCCACCAGGCCGATGAAACCGATGATGCCCGTGGCGGCTGTCACCGCGCCCACCGCCAGCGCGGTGACCAGCACCGCCAGGCGCTTGGTGCGTTCCACCGGCACGCCCAGCAGCGCGGCCTGGGCCTCGCCCAGGGCAATCGCATTGAGCGGGCGCGCCAGCGCCAGGCCCAGCCCGCAGGCCACGGCCACGATGGTGCCGACCAAGGCCACGGCGCTCCAGCGCGCCCCGCCCAGGCTGCCCAGCAGCCACATCTGGATGTTGCGCAGTTGCTCGTCGGTGGAGATGAAGTTGAGGTAGCCCAGCCCCGCCAGCGCCAGCGCGTTGACCGCCACGCCGGCCAGCAGCATCAGCCCCATGCGCGTGCCGCCATCGGCCTGCGCCAGGCCATAGATGAGCGCCGTGACCAGCAGGCCGCCGCCAAAGGCCATGCCCACCAGTGTCCAGCTGCCCAGCGTGCGCGGCAGGTCGGGCAGCCAGTGGCTGCCCAGCACGATGGTGAGCGCAGCGGCCAGCGCGGCCCCGCTGCTGACCCCGATCAGGCCCGGGTCGGCCAGCGGGTTGCGGAACAATCCCTGCATCAGCGCACCCGCCAGCCCCAGGCCTGCACCAGCCGCCACGCCCATCAACAACCGGGGCAGCCGGATGTTGATGAACACCAGATATTCAGGCGCCTGCTCGGCCGACGGCGCCGCGCCCAGGGCCTGCAGCAGCACCTGCCACAGCTGGGCGGGTGCAATGGCGTATGCACCCTGCGTGCTGGCCCACACGAACGCGAGTCCCACCAGCGCAACGCCCCACAGCAGCGCTGCGCGCGGCGACAGGCGCCGCAAAGACCAGCGCGCACCCGGCTGCGCCACGGCCACGCCGCTCACGCCGTGATCGCCTGCATGCGGGTGTGCAGCTCGCGCACGGCCGCGGGCAGGCGCGGGCCAAAGCCCAGCAGGTGGCTGGCCTCCATGGCGACCAGCGCCTTGCGGCGGAACGCGGGCGTGAGTGCCAGTTCAGGCCGCTGCCAGAAGGCTGCCTCGCCGCCCAGCGCCTCGATACCCTGCGTGCTGTTGAGCAGCACCTCCGGCGCCGCGCTGGCCATGGCTTCGGCCGTGAGCGGCCGGTAGCCTGCGAACTGGGTGATGGCATTGGTCGCGCCCGCAAAGCGGATCAGCGCATCGGCCGCCGTGCCGGTGCCCGCCACCATGGGGCTGCCGCCGTGCGACAGGATGAAGATCGCGCGCGGGCGCCGCGACGACGCGGCCACCAGCTTTTGCACCGCTGCCCACTGCGCATCCAGGTCGGCCTGCAAGGCCTGCGCCTCGCGCTCGCGGCCGGCCACGCGGCCCACGGTGGCGACCTTGCGCTGCACTTCGTCCCAGGTGTGGTCGGCCTTGACCAACTCCACCCGCACCCCGGCGCTGCGCACCTGATCCAGAACCACCGGCGGGCCGGCCTCGGTGGTGCCCACCACGGCGTCGGGCCTGAGGGACAGCAGCCCCTCGGCCGAGAGCTGGCGCATGTAGCCGACCTTGGCGGTCTTGAGCGCAGCCTCGGGGAACAGGCTGGTGGTGTCGGTGCCCACCAGCTGGCCCTGCGCGCCCAGCAGGTAGACCACCTCGGTCAGCGCGCCGCCCAGCGAGACGATGCGCGCCGGGCTGGCCGCCAGTGCGCGCTCGGCACCCAGGGCGGACAGCAGTGGCAGCGCGCCCATGCCGCGCAGCAGCTGCCTGCGCCCCGTGTCGGTCAGGCCGTCACGCAGCATGGGCCACCTCGTCCTGCTGCGCCTGCGGCAGCCGCGCCACCAGGTCGCGCCAGCCCTGCAGCTCGGGCTTGCCGGGCTTGCGCGCACCGAAGAACATGGCCATCAGCTCGCCCGCGTGGTCGAACGCCTCGACAGAGGTGACCACGCCATCGGCCGTGGGTTTTTCGACCACCCACACGCTGGCCACCATGTCGGTGCGCAGGTGCAGGTTGAAGCCCGCATCCAGCACGTTGATCCACTGCGCGTGCGGCGTATCGAGCGGCTTTATGTTGCGCACCGGCCCGGTGTGGATCTGGATGCAGCCGCCGCTGCCCACGAACACCATGATGGGCAGGCCGTCCAGCGCGGCCTCGTCCAGCAGTCGCGGCACGGCCTGCGGCGTGGCACGCCAGGCGAACTGGCCCTCGACCAGGCGAAAGCTTTGCTGGCGCTCCACGCCGAATTTCTTGGTGATGCCGAAGAATTCGTGCGTGTCTTTCATGGCACCCCAGGCCTCACGCAGGCCGTCGGCGTCGATATCGGCATCGGGCCGCACCGCCTCCGGCGCGGGCGCCTTGCCGAACACGTAGCCGGCGCTCGGCTGTGCAAAGCGGCTCACCACCGCGTCGAACGCGGCCAGGTCGGTGGCATCGCGCGTGAAGATCTTGTGCACTGCGCGGCCCTGCGCGTTGTAGAACTGCAGGCTGCGCGACGGCGGCTTGGCCGGGTCGTTGGCCAGCTCCGTCACCGCAAAGCCCGCATGCCACTGTGCAAAGAAAAGGCGCAGGTCGATGTCTTCGCCCAGCGCAATGCCCACCGGCCCGGTGGCCGAAACGTGCGTGTACACGCCGGTCTTCTCGTGCACCGTACCTTCGTTGCGCGTCAGCGCCATCAAGGGGCCGCAGGCTTCGAGCGCTTGCAGAAGGTGCAGCCACGATCCCTGCAGCGGCACGGCTTTGAGCGGGTGCGCGTGCTCACCCGCGTGGGCAGCGACAGCGGCGCCTTCCGAGAGCCCCAGGCTCTCGGCCGCATCCTTGGCGCGCTTGCCGGCTGCGCGGGCCGCAGCGAACTGCGTGCGAATGTCCGGCGCAGCGATCGGCGCTGCCACTGCCACTGCCGCACCTTGGGAGGTCGTCACGGCGGCGATCATTGCATGGCCTCCGGCGCGGTGTGCCACAGCACGCGGCGCTGCTCGGCGGCCACCATGGCCGCCGTGGCAGCGGTGTCCTGGCGGGCCTTGCACTGCTCTTCCCAGCGGCCCTGCAGGCTCCAGACCACCGTGCGGAAGTGTGCGGTGAAGCCGTCGGCATCGGCCAGCATCTGCAGGTTGGCCGATATCTTGCGGCCCATGGCGTCGCGGTGGCTGTCGCAGCAGGCCTGCACGTAGCCCGTCATCAGGGCGAGCGTGCCGGCCAGCAGCGCCTCGGCGCACGGCAGGCTGTATTCCTCATCGGTGTGGCTGCCGGCATCGGGCAGGTCGGGAGCGTGGCTCATGGTGGTCTCCTGGGGTGGGTGCCTGGGGGATGAAAGCGGAACTCAGAAATCGGCCACCAGCGACACGCGCACGGAGCGGCCGGGCTGGCTGTAGGCGTCGATGAAGTTGGCGTTGGCGGCCAGGCCGCGCACGTCGGCCCAGCGCCAGTGCTTCTTGTCGGTCAGGTTGTAGATGCCGAGGTTCAGGCGCAGGTCCTTGCGGATGCGCCACTGGCCCGACAGGTCGAGCACCGTGTACGACGGCGTGAGGTACTGCGTGCTGCCCGTGGCCAAAGCCACGTCGCTCGGCTTCTTGGCGGCGGCGTGGGTGGCATCCAGGCGCGCCATCCAGCCGCCGGTGTCGTAGCGCAGGCCGGCCGACAGGCGCGATGGGTCCACCGTGTTCACCGGCCTGCCGGTGGCGGTGTCGCGCCCGCGCGTCTGGCCGTAGCTGAAGGGCGATGTCCATCGCCCGCCTGCCCACTGGCCCCAGCGCATGTCGCCCTTGACCTCGAAGCCGTTGAGCTTGACGCGGCCGATGTTGACCGACTGGAACACCAGCGGGTTGCCCGGCGCACCGGTGCCGCCGACCTGGCGCAGGTCTTCGATGAAATCCTTGTAGCGGCCCGTGAACGCTGCAGCCTCGACCGACAGCGCGTCCAGCCGGCCGCGCACGCCCAGCTCGAAGTTCTGGCTCTTTTCGGGCTTGAGGTGGGCGTTGGGCACCGTGCGGTAGTTGCTGACCGGGTTCTCGAAGAAGGCGTTGACCTGGCCCGCGTTGGGCGCACGGAAGCCCGCCGCGTAGTTGCCGAACACGCTCCACTGCTCGCTGGCGCGGTACAGCACGCCGAACTTGGGCGAGGTGGCGTTGCCCGAGAGGGACACGGCCTGCGCGCCGAAGCCGGCCTGGTCGGCCTTGATGCGGAAGGTGTCGAAGCGCACGCCCGGGGTGATGCTCCAGGGGCCGGTCACGAACTCGTCCTGCACGTACAGCGCGGCGCTGGTCTCGGTGGTGTCCGGAAAGCGCTTGAGCGGGAAGGTCTCGCCCACCGGCGGGGTCACACCGGTCTGCAGGTTCTCGACCTTGGCGGACGTGTAGTCAAAACCGTAGGTGATCTTCTGCACCAGGCCGCCAGGGCCCGCGCGCAGCACCTTGCTGCCCTGCAGGTTGGCCTGCCAGGTGCGCTCGTCGTAGGTCACGTCGCGCACGCGGTGGGCAGCGGTGTTGCGGTCTTCGGTGACGTATTCGCGCGAATGCGAGTCCTGAAAACTCAGCGTTGCCTTCAGGTCGTCGGCCAGCGCCGAGTTCACGCGCCACGCGCCCTCCCACGTCGCACGGCTGCGCTGCATGTCGGTGAACGACGTGGAGCCCAGCACGGACGTGGCGGCCAGCGGCGGCTTGGAGCGTGCGGTCAGCAGCTCGTAGTCGGAGGTCTTGTCCACATGCTCCAGCGTGAACACATGGCGCTGGCCGCCGCCCGGCGTGAGGATGACCTTGCCCAGCAGCGCGCCGCTTTGGTCCTTTTGCGGATTGGGGCGGGTGCGGTCGGCATTGGCCGCGCTGTTGGTGCCCATGTTGTCCAGCTCGCTGGCGCGCGTGACGTTGCCGCCCAGCAGCCACTGCACCGTGTCGCCCGCCTTGCCCGCCACCGTGGCGCCCACGCGCTTGCCGTGGTCGTCGCCGTCGTAGCCCAGGCTCACACGCCCGCCGATGCGCTTGTCGCCTTCCAGAAATGCCGATGGGTCTGCGGTGATGAAGTTGACCAGGCCCGCCATGCCGTCCGACCCGTACAGCGCCGACGTGGCGCCGCGCACGACCTCGATGCGCTGCAGCAGGCCGATGTCCAGGTAGTCGCGCCCGAAGGCATTGGCGCTGAAGACGTAGCTGCGCGGCAGGCGGATGCCGTCCACCATCATCAGCACGCGGTTGCCGTCCAGGCCGCGGATGTTGAAGCCCGCGTTCTGCTCGCGCCCCGTGGATCCGCTGGCCAGCGTGAAGCGCGCGGGCGAGCGCGTGACCGACACGTTGGGCAGCTCGCGCGCCACATCGCGGATGTCGCGAACCTGGCCTTCTTCGATGGCCTGCGCGTTGATCACGTCGATGCTCATGGGCAGCTCGCCCGGGTCCTGCTCGCTGCGCGAGCCGCTGATGACGACCTCCTTGAGCGCCGGGCCGGCAGCGATGAGCTGCCCTGCACCCAGCGGGCCTGGCGCGCCCTGGGCCTGGGCGTTCCAGGCGGTGCAGAGCGCACAGGCCACGAGCCAGGCCACGGGGTGGAGGTTGAACGTGCGGGAGCGGAATGCGGATGCGGATGCGTGCGCCACGGGGGAGCCCTTCTTCTCTGGTCGGAGTCAATGACAGGAAGCTGGCTCTGCGCGCCCTCTCACCGCTCGGGTGCTGGCACGTCCGCTGGCAACGAAGCGTCTATTCTATATGAGAATAATTATCAATACACATGTTGCAAACTATTCCTTGTGGCGGCTTGGGGTTTGCGGGACCTCTCAAAGCGCAGCAGGTTGCGCCCGGGCTCCATCACTTTTTCGCGCCATGAAAAAGGGAGCCCGTAGGCTCCCTGGATCTGCATGGCGACGACTGGCGATCTGCTATGCAATCAATAGCTGCTAGCGCTTATCCATCAAGCGGTAGCGGCCATTTTTATGCCTGTTGTCACACTGTTTCTGCCACCGCCGCGGCGGCTGGCGCCGCAGCCACAGGCTGGGCCACCACCGGCATGCGGATCAGGTGGTCGAAAGCGCTCAGCGCGGCCTTGGACCCATCGCCCGCTGCGATCACGATCTGCTTGAACGGCACCGTCGTGCAGTCACCCGCCGCGAACACGCCGGGGATGTTGGTACGGCCGTGCGAGTCGACGATGACCTCGCCGAACTTGGACAGCTCCACCGTGCCCTTGAGCCATTCGGTGTTGGGCACGAGGCCGATCTGCACGAACACGCCTTCGAGCTGCACCAGGTGCTCCACATTGGTCGCGCGGTCCTTGTACTTGAGGCCATTGACCTTGCCGTCAGCGCCAGTGATCTCGGTGGTCTGCGCGTTGGTGTGGATGGTCACGTTGGCCAGGCTTTTCAGCTTGTTGACCAGCACGGCGTCGGCTTTCAGCTGGTCGGCAAACTCGATCAGCGTGACATGGGCCACGATGCCGGCCAGGTCGATGGCGGCCTCGACACCGGAGTTGCCGCCGCCGATGACCGACACGCGCTTGCCCTTGAACAGCGGGCCGTCGCAGTGCGGACAGTAGGCCACGCCCTTGTTCTTGTACTCGGCTTCGCCGGGCACGTTGACATTGCGCCAGCGCGCGCCGGTGGACAGGATCACCGTCTTCGATTGCAGCGTGGCGCCATTGGCCAGCTTCACACCGATCAGGCCACCGGGCTCAGCCGCCGGGATCAGCTGGTCGGCGCGCTGCAGGTTCATGATGTCCACGTCGTAGGCACGGGTGTGGGCTTCGAGCGCGGCAGCGAACTTGGGTCCGTCGGTCTCCAGCACCGAGATGTAATTCTCGATGGCCAGTGTGTCGTTGACCTGGCCGCCGAAGCGCTCGGCCGCCACGCCGGTGCGGATGCCCTTGCGGGCGGCGTACACCGCGGCTGCGGCGCCGGCAGGGCCGCCGCCGACGATGAGCACGTCGTACGGTGCCTTGGCCGACAGCTTGGCCGCGTCACGGGCGGCGGCGCCGGTGTCGAGCTTGGCGACGATCTCTTCGACCGACATGCGGCCGGACGCAAACACCTGGCCGTTCATGAACACCATGGGCACGGCCATGATCTCGCGGTCGGCCACTTCCTGCTGGAAGGCGCCGCCCTCGATCACGGTCGTCTTGATCTTGGGGTTGACGATGGCCATGAGCGACAGCGCCTGCACCACGTCCGGGCAGTTGTGGCAGGTCAGGCTCATGTAGACGTCGAAGCTGAAGTCGCCGTCGAGCGCGGCGATCTGCTCGATCACCTCGGGCTCGATCTTGGGCGGGTGGCCGCCGGTCCACAGCAGGGCCAGCACCAGCGAGGTGAACTCGTGGCCCAGGGGCAGGCCGGCAAAGCGCAGGGTGTTGGTGGCGCCCACGCGCTGCAGGGTAAACGACGGCTTGCGGGCATCGTTGCCGTCGGTACGGAGCGTGATCTTGTCGCTGCGCAGGGACTGGATGGTCGTCAGCAGCTCCAGCATGTCGCGGGCGGTCTCGCTGTCGTCCAGGGACGCCACCAGTTCGAACGGCTGCTGCACGCGCTCCAGGTAGGCGGAAAGCTGGGTCTTGAGTTGTTCGTCGAGCATGGTGGTGTCCTTTGCTTTGAGTTCTTGGGTTGTCGTCTATCTAGGGTGTGGCAAACACTGGCGTTTGCAATGCCTGTCGCCGCGGCCCGCATAAAAAGTACGAGCGAAAAGTACGGGCGAAAAAAAGCCGGACGGCATGGCGCACACGCGCCATGACGCTGTCCGGCTCAGGAGCGCCCGGGCTGGGGCGCTCTGCCGAATCGGTGGCGGCTTAGATCTTGCCGACCAGGTCCAGCGATGGGGCCAGGGTCTTGGCGCCTTCGTTCCACTTGGCGGGGCACACCTGGCCGGGGTTGGCGGCGGTGTACTGGGCAGCCTTGAGCTTGCGCACGGTTTCCTTGACGTCGCGGGCGATTTCGTTGGAGTGGATTTCGGCCGTCTTGATCACGCCATCGGGGTTGATCACGAAGGTGCCGCGCAGTGCCAGACCTTCTTCAGGGATGTGCACGCCGAAAGCGTTGGTCAGCTGGTGCGTTGGGTCGCCGACCAGGGGGAACTTGGCCTTGCCCACGGCGGGGGAGGTTTCGTGCCACACCTTGTGCGAGAAATGCGTGTCGGTGGTGACGATGTAGACCTCGGTGCCAGCCTTCTGGAACTCTGGGTAGTTGTCGGCAGCGTCTTCGATTTCGGTGGGGCAGTTGAAGGTGAACGCTGCAGGCATGAAGATCAGCACAGACCATTTGCCCTTCAGGTCGGCTTCGGTCAGATCGATGAATTCACCCTTGCCGTTGCGGTTGACGAAGGCGGTGGTCTTGAAGGGCTGAACTGCGGTGTTGATCAGGGACATTGCTGTTTCCTTAATGGTGGGTTGAGTGAACAAGGCTGAAGTCTAGGCCCATCGAGCCCATGAATCCAATTAATTGATTGCATGGAATCAATTGCCTGTGACTATACAGAGTCGGCATTTCAGCATCATGAAAATCCGATGGCCCCACCCGCCCGGGTGCGCGCGCCGGAGCATCGACCCGCAGATTGCGACAGACCCCAGGTTGGAGGCACGCCCGGCACCAGCGACAGCCTGGGCTCCGCTGCGTGACCATGCTTTTGGCCCTGCAGATGCGAACACAACTCAGCATCACACGCAGACAGAGCGAAGACACAGGGGTTTGGCTTGCGGTGTTTGATCGAGGTCACGACAATCGGCCCCGAATCCACAGAACACACAAGGAGTCCCCATGAAAGGTGACGCACAGGTCATTGGCCATCTGCAGGCCCAGCTGAAGAACGAACTCACGGCCATCAACCAGTACTTCCTGCACTACCGCATGCTCAAGCACTGGGGCTTCGACAAGCTGGCCAAGAAGGAGTATTCGGAATCCATCGGCGAGATGAAGCATGCCGACTGGCTCATGGACCGCATCTTCACGCTCGACGGCCTGCCCAACCTGCAGGACCTCGCCAAGCTCCAGGTCGGCGAAGACGTGCCGGAGATCCTGGCCTGCGACCTGCGCTCCGAACAGGGCGCCCAGGCGACGATCAAGGAAGGCATCGCCCACTGCGAAACGGTGCGCGACTATGTCTCCCGCGACCTGCTGCAAAAGATCCTGGACGACACGGAAGAGCACATCGACTTCCTGGAAACCCAGATCGACCTGATCGACAAGGTCGGCCTGCAAAACTACCTGCAATCCCAGATGGGCGAGGCAGAGTAAGCAAGACCGCAAAGACTTCAGTTTCTCAGAGCGCTCCACGAAAAAAGCAAAGAAGAAATCAAGAAAGCGGGCTTCGGCCCGTTTTTTTGTGCCCGTTTCAACGGCACCAGTGGCAGACGTCACCCGCGCAACGTGGAGGTGGACTTGGGCTGCGCCCGGCGCCCAGCTCGTCACAGAATGTTGCAACCGCACATCAAGACAGCAAAAGTCTGGATTCAATGAATGCGAATGCTTCTCAACAAAAGTAGAATGCGTTCTTACGACCAGCGTTGATCCCTGCGACGCCCGCCTGACGCTCAGGCCATGGGCCACCAGCGATCGCCGCACGCTGGCCTGAATCTCCTGAACACCAGCCAGTCAGCCGGGGCCTTGCCGCCGCCCCGCCGCTGCAGCCAGCGTTTGACCGTTTTCGCCTGCAAACCTGCCTGGAGCCATCCCTGATGCTGCGCCGCACCGCCAGCCCCTGCCTGCCCGGGGCCTCCCCTTCGTCGCCTTCGTCCCCACCGATGGGATCACCGCTGGCCCGCTGCCGACCTGCGGCAGGCACGCCATGAAGGCCGCGCGCGTCGATTGGCGCTACCGGCTGGCCATCACCTCTCGCGCCGTGGCGGCCATTGGCGGCGGCTATGCGCTGGCGGCGGGGTTCGCGGCTGCGTTGTCGCTGGGGCTGGCGCAGTTCATGCCGCGGGTGGAAGCCGTGCTCACGGCCACCATGCTGGCCTGGCTGGCCTACGCCATCGCCGCGGGCTGGGCGTTCTATGCCCGCACCGCCCTGGGAGCCTGGGCGGGCACGGCGCTGCCGGCGCTGGTGCTGGGTGCCTGCGCCATGGCGCCGCAATGGATGAAGGCCGCCGCATGAACACCACCACACTGACACCCGACGCGTCCGCAGACATGGCAGCGGGCACGCCCACGGCGGCTACTGTGAACGCCAAGGCCAAAGCCGCCAGGACACCCAACGACCGCGAGGGCTTTCGCCAAGCGATGTCGTGGCTGCACACCTGGGCCGGGTTGATATTGGGCTGGCTGCTGTTTGCGATCTTCCTCACCGGCACGCTGTCGTTCTTCAAGAACGAGTTCAACCTGTGGATGCGCCCCGAGATGCACGGCCTGCCCGCGGCGGATGCGCAGGTGGCCCAGAAGTCGCTCGATGCCCTGGTGCGCAAGTCGCCCGAGGTCACGCAGTGGATCATGCACCTGCCCGACGAGCGCGACCCCGCCGTCAACCTGCTGTGGCGCGGTACCGGCAACGGCCGGTTCGAGACGCTGCGCATGAACCCGCAGACCGGCGAGGCCATCGAGGCGCGCCAGACCATGGGCGGGGACTTCTTCTACCGCTTCCACTTCGAGCTGCGCACGGCCCAGAAGGGCCGCTGGACCCTCGAAGGCCGCTGGGTGGTGGGCGTGGCCACGATGCTGATGTTCGTCGCGCTGATCACCGGTGTGATCACGCACCGCCGCATCTTCAAGGACTTCTTCACCTTCCGCCCCACCAAGGGCGGGCAGCGCGCCTGGCTGGATGCGCACAACGTCACCGGCGTGCTGGTGCTGCCGTTCTACCTGATGATCACCTTCAGCGGGCTGATGATCTTCCACACGCTGTACATGCCCGCCGGCATCGCCACCACGTACAAGAATGAAAAAGGCGTGGACTCCAACGCGTACTTTGCCGACCTGCAGGGCGAAAAGGCCGAAAGCCGCCCCCGCCGCGGCGCAAACGACAAGGTGGAGCCCCTGCCCGCCATCGCGCTGCAGCCCATCCTGACCGAAGCACGCACCCGCTGGGACGGCGGGCGCATCGGCAGCGTGCAGGCGCGCCGCGATGCCAAGGGCCGCGCCGTGGTCGAGGTCACGCGCCACGAGGGCGACCGCCTGCAGTACCGGCCGCCGCGCCTGTTGTTCGACGCCACCACCGGCCAATGGCTGGACCAGGCCGACCCCACCGGCCCCGCCGCCAAGACCTATGGCGTGCTGTACGGGCTGCACCTGGCGCGCTTTGCCGATGCTGGCATGCGCTGGGCCCTGTTCGGCTTTGGCGTGCTGGGCAGCCTGATGATCGCCACGGGCATGGTGCTGTGGACCGTCAAGCGCAGCGCCCTGTCGCAAACCAAAGCCGGCCGCCAGGGCGCAGCCACCGCTGCAGCGCGCACCAAGGCGCCGTTCGGCGAGCGCCTGGTGGCCGCCATCAACATCGCCACGCTCGCGGGCCTGCCGCTAGCCTGCGGCGTGTACGTGGCCTCCAACCGCCTGATCCCCGTGGGCATCGAGGGCCGGGCCGATACCGAGCTGGCCTGGTTCTTCAGCGCCTGGGGCGTCGCGCTGCTGTGGGCGCTGGCGTGCGCCGTGGTGCGGCCCAGCCGCATGGGCTGGTCGGTACCGCTGGGTGCTGCGGGTGCCGTGTGGGCTGCCTTGCCGGTCATCAACGCACTGACCACCCACACCCACCTGGGCGTCACGCTGCCCGCGGGCGAATGGATCTGGGCCAGCATGGACCTGTCGTTCCTGGCCACGGGCCTGCTGCTGTGCTGGCTGTCCTGGCGGCTGCGCCCGGGGCGCGTGCCCAAGGGCCGGGCGGCGGTGTCCCAGGCACCGCGCCACGCCGCAACCGCCAACGCAACCGCCAACGCATCCGCCCCGCAGCCCGCGGCACCGGCGCTGTCGGCCACGCCCGACGTCTCCACGACGGGAGCCTGATCCATGTCCGCTTTTCTGCTGTGTTTTGCCGCATGGTCGGCCATCGCGCTGGGCATGGACCGCCACCACGAAGACGCGCTGGGCCGCGAGGGCACGGCGCGGCGCCAGATGCACCTGCGCCACGCCGGCTGGCTGGTGCTGGCGCTCTCGCTGTGGCTGGCGGCGCGGCCGTCGGGCGAGGTGCCTGCATCGCTGGGCGTGACGGCCTGGACGGTCGCCCTGTCGGTCGCGGCCCTGGCGGTGACCGCCATGGTGACCTGGCAGCCGCGGCGCACACCGGTCGCGGCCGGCGTCGCGCTGGCTGCCGGGCTGCTGGCGTGGGCCGGCGGCTGGTGATGGCGCCCAGCGCCGCACGGGCTGGCTGAACGCCGCTGCGGCAGCGCTGCGCACGCCCGGGCCACACCGCGTCCTGCCCCCTGCCCCGTCCACCCCAACGCATTCGTTTCGCTTCACCGCTTCGCACACCTCCCAGCCAGGGCCGACCACCGGCCCGCGCCAGGCCCGGTGTGCGGGTTGTCTTCACCTGCGCTGCGCACATACCAAAGGAAAAACCATGCACGCATTCCGCCAGTCCCACACGCTCAGGCCCCTGTCGGCCGCCCTGCTCGCCGCGCTTTGCAGCGCTGCGTGGGCGCAGCAGAGCCCGCCGGCCACCGCACCGCAGACGCTGGGTGAGGTCACGGTGCAGTCCACCACGGGCGACGACGGCTACTCGCCCGCCGCCAGCACCTCGGCCACCAAGGGCAGCGCGCCGCTGCGCGACGTGCCCCAGGCCGTGAACGTGGTGCCCGAGCAGCTCATGCGCGACCAGGGAGCGCGGTCGATGGAAGACGTGCTGCGCAACGTGCCCGGCGTGGCCATGAGCCACGGCGACGGCCAGCGCGACCAGGTGGTGATCCGCGGCTTCACGGCCATCGCCGACCAGTTTGTCGACGGCGTGCGCGACGATGCGCTGTACTTCCGCGACCTGGCCGACATCGAGCGGGTGGAGGTCCTCAAGGGCCCCGCCGCCGTGCTGTACGGGCGTGGATCGTCGGGCGGCCTGATCAACCGCGTGACCAAGAAGCCCAGGTTCGGCGAGACCTCGGGCGAGGCATCGCTGGGCCTGGGCAGCTTCGACTACCGCCGCGCCACTGCCGATGTGAATGTGGGCATCAGCGACACCGCGGCCTTTCGCATCAACGCCGCGGTGGAGGACTCGGGCAGCTACCGCGACCAGCAGTTCGTCAAGCGCCACAACTTCGCGCCGTCGCTTGCGCTCAAGCTCGCGGCGCAGACCGACCTGCTGCTGCAGTACACCAACGCCCGCGACCAGCGCCTGACGGACTTCGGCATTCCCGCGCTCAACGGCCGGCCCGTCAACGTGTCGCCGCGCACGTACTACGGCTCCAGCAACGCCGCGCAGGACGACACCACCACCAGCACCATGCAATCGTTCGCGGCCACGCTGAACCACCGCTTCAACGACGACTGGTCGGTGCGCAACGTCACGCGCCTGTACGACTACGCGCTGGACCGCTACAACACCCTGCCCGGCGGCACCACCGACCCGGTGAACCTGACGGTGGGCCGCACGCGCTCGTTCGTCCTGCGCGATGAGAAAGGCTTCTTCAACCAGACCGACGTCACCTGGAGAAACCATTTGGGCGGCGTCAAACAGGAATGGCTGATGGGCGTGGAGCTGGGCCAGCAAAAGAAGCGCGCCGAGTCCGTCTCGGGCGGCGCCGACCGCGTGCCGATCTTCAACCCCGGCAACCGCCCTGCCCCCGCCATCCCGGCCGCCAGCTTTGCGGCCGACGGCGCCATCCCCAGCCACACCACGCAGGACACGGCCGCGCTGTACTGGCAAAACCAGATCACGCTGGCGCCGCAATGGAAGGCGCTGGTCGGCGCCCGCTACGACGTGTTCGGGCAGGAGACCACGTTCGACCGCAAGCTCGCGGGCCTGTCGCGCACCGACAAGAAGTTCAGCCCCCGCGCGGGCCTGGTGTGGCAGCCCAGCGATGCGCTGTCGTACTACGTGTCGTACAGCAAGTCGTTCCAGCCCTCGGCCGAAACCTTCGCACTGGCCGCCAACAACACCGGCGCCGAGCCCGAGATCACCGAGAACAAGGAGATCGGCGTGAAGCTCGACGTGCTGGACGGCCGGCTGAACTTCACCGGCGCGCTCTTCAACCTCGAGCGCACCAACATCAAGAACACCGACCCGACCAACCCGTCGCGCCAGATCAACGTGGGCACGCAGCGCACCAACGGCCTGGAGCTGACCGCCAATGGCCGCCTGCCCGACCGCTGGGACGTGAGCGCCGGGTACGCATGGCTGGATGGCCGCATGACCCGGTCGCTGGCCACCACGGGCTCGCTGCAGTTGCCCACAGCGGCCATCGCCGCACAGGGCAAGATGGCTGCACTCACGCCGCGCAACTCCGCGTTCCTGTGGGCCATGAAGGACCTGGGCCACGGCCTGCGCGCGGGCGGCGGCGTGAACTACGTGGGTGCGCGCTTCACCTCGCTGACCAACCTGGTCACCCTGCCCGGCTACACCACGCTCGACGCGGCGCTGCAGTACACGGTGGGCCAGTGGGACCTGGACGTGAACATCAAGAACCTGGCCAACCGCAAGTACTACGTGTCCGCCCACGGCAGCAACGACAACCTGATCCTGCCCGGCTCGCCCCGCGCACTGCAGGTGACGCTGCGCACGCGGTTCTGACCCGCCAGGCCATCTGCCTGCTGCGAATTTTCAATGGAAATGACTGCTACCGCTTGATAGACAAGCGGTAGCAGCTACCAAAACCATAGCGTTTTACACACCGAGGAGGAGAAGCACCATGCGCATGCACCCATTGGCCCTGGCGGCCTCGCTGCTGGCCACGCTGGCCACAGCCCAGGCCCAGACCACCGCCACCACCGCCGCCACCGCCGCCCTGCCCGAGGTCAAGGTGACCGACGGCGCGGACGGCGCCACCACCGAGGGCAGCGGCCAGTACACCGCCCGCGAAGTCAGCGTGGGCAAGCTGCAGCAGACGCCGCGCGAGACGCCCCAGTCCATCAGCGTGGTCACGCGCCAGCAGCTTGACGACCGCAACCTGACCAAGGTCGAGGACGCCATCAAGCTGAGCACCGGCATGACCATCACGCGGCTGGACGGCGCGGGCAACTACAACTCGTTCCAGTCGCGCGGGTTCGATCTGGGCGCGATCCAGCTCGACGGCGTGCCCATCCCGCAAGGCAACTACAGCACGCTCGATACGGCCATGTACGACCGCATCGAAGTGCTGCGCGGCCCGGCCGGGCTGCTGCAGGGCGCGAGCGAGCCCGGCGGCACGGTCAACCTGGTGCGCAAGCGCGCCCCGTCCAAACTGGCCATCGGCGCCGATGCGGCGGTGGGCTCGTTCGGCCTGCGCCGGGGCACGGTGGACGTGGGCGGCGGCCTGAACGCCGAAGGCACGATCCGCGCGCGCGCCGTGGCCGTGGTGGAAGACCGTGACAGCCACATCGACACGCTGTTCAACAACAAGCGCCTGGGCTACGGCACGCTGGAATGGGACATCGCCCCGTCCACCACCGTGTCGGTGGGGGCTGCGCAGCAGCGCGTGCGCGCCGCCATCGACCAGGGCCTGCCCACCTATGCCGACGGCCGCCTGGCCGACCTGCCCCGCAGTTCCTTTGCCGGCCTGCGTGCCAACCGGCAAGACCTGGAGACCACCGACATCTTCGCGGAGCTGGAGCACCGCCTGGCCGGCGGCGGCGTGGTGCGCCTGTCCGCGCGGGACATCGATCGCACCGCGTTCTACCGCTCGGCCCGCGCCAACAGCGCCCTGGCCGCCAACGGAAGCTTCACCATGGAGACGGTGGACGGCGACTTCCACGTGCGCACCCGCAACTACGACGCCTTCCTGGCCACGCCGGTGCAGGTGGCAGGCCGCACCCACAAGCTGCTGGTGGGCGCGAGCCACAACGAGGGCAAGACCTGGGACGGCAACTACGCCTACGGCCAGCCCCGGCCCTTCAATTTGCTGCGGCCCAACTACGACCTGGCCTATCCCGACATCCCGCTGCCGGGCTTCACCTCCCTCATCACCCGCCGCGAGAACGCGCTGTACGGCCAGGCCCAGGTCAGCCTGGCCGACACCGTCAAGCTGCTGGCCGGCGGCCGCCTGTCGTGGGCCGAGGTGGTGACGCGCAGCACCAGCACCGGCGCAGTCACCGCCGCCGCAGACCCCGGCCGCCAGTTCGTGCCGTCGCTGGCGCTGATGTGGGACTTCCACCCGCAGTACACCGCCTACGCCAGCTACGCCGAGACCTTCGTCGTGCAAAGCCAGCTCACCACCGCCAAGCAGTTGATCGAGCCGCGCACGGGCAAGCAGGTCGAACTGGGGGTGAAGGGCGAGTTCCTGCAAAAGCGCCTGCAGGCCCATGCAGCGCTCTTTCGCATCATCGACGAGAACCGCGCCATCCCCGACCCGGTGGTGACCAACGCATCAATCGCCGGCGGCAAGGTCCGCGCGCAGGGCTTCGAGGCCGAGGTCAGCGGCCAGCCGCAGCCCGGCTGGGACCTCGTGGCGGGCTACGCCTACAACGACACCCGCTACCTCAAGGCCCCCGTGGCCCAGCAGGGCCAGGTGTTCAGCCCCATCACCCCGCGCCACAGCGTGAACCTGTTCACCCGCTACGCCTTCACCCACCCCGCGCTGCGCGGCTTCAGCGTGGGCGGCGGCATGTCCTGGCGCAGTGAGTTCTTCGCGCAAAGCGGCGCGTTGCGCATCAACGCACCGGGCTACGCAGTGTTCAACGCGCAGGTGGGCTACCAGATCAACGACCACCTGTCGGTGAACCTGTCGGTGGACAACCTGCTGGACAAGACCTACTACGAGAAAGTGTCGGGCGTTTCGCGCCAGAACTTCTATGGCGAGCCGCGGCGGGTGACGGTGGCGCTGAAGGCGCGGTATTGAGCGAGCGCCGAAGCGGCGGAGACGGCGGCGGTGAGCACGTCGGTGCTCGTCGCCCGCCCACCACTGATTCTGGGTGCGCGGTGTGGGTTCAGGCCTTCACATCGATTCAAGATGCTGCCGCGCGTACCAGCCCGAGAGATACCCTGCCACCGCGTCGTGCAGGGCATTCAGGTCCATTCCACGCACCTTGGAGGTGCTGATCACCAGCTTGTGGGTCTTGGCACGGTACGTCACGCGGCCCAGGTTTTTGTGGGGCGCGTGCAGGCGCGGCGCGTCAGGGTTCAGGTCGAATGTCATGAACAGATTGGAGCCGTTGACCACGGTGGACGAATAGTCGTTCACCGAAGACCAAGGCACCGCCTGGGGCCACCCGGGGATCATGATGCCCTCAGACGTGAGCTGCATCAGCATGACCGTGGAGCGATGCCAGAACCATGCGGCCATGCCCGCCAGCACCAACCCACCGGCCAGGGTACCGCACAGCAGTTGCCAGGACCCGGCCAACGACTTTCCTGGCGACAGGCTGTTTGCCATCAGACCTACGAACGCCGCCAACACCACCACTGCCAAGCCGCCAAACAGCCACGCATTGTTCTTGCGTTCAAACACCTCGACCGCTCCCTGCGCCTGTTGCACGACCTCGGCCAGTTCCTTGCGCATCTGTTCGTTCTGCTCATGCGCCACGCCCTTGAAGTCGGCCAGCAACCGCGCCTGCAGGCCCTGACTGTCGGCAAACAGCGATCGCACCCACACCAGCGATTCCGGGTCCGGCGTGGACAGGGTCGACTGCACCATCGCATCGGTCACCGGCGCGTTGACGGCTTTCGCGCGCTCCAGCGTCGGTGGATGCGTATCGGTCGGGTGCGCGGTGGCCACTTCGGTGGAGAAGTTGGGGGCCGTGAGGCCGGTCAAGCGCACGGCGTCGTGCAGCATCTGCACCAGGTCGCTGCCCGCCTCTTGCGGTCGGCGTCCGATGTCGGCGAGCACCTTGTCAACCACCTCGTGCAGAGCCGTCACCCGCACCAGCGACCGCGCAATCGCATCGCCGCTCACCAGCTTGGCAGCCACTTGGTCGGCCGCGAATTCGCGCACGCGGCTCCAGTGCTTGACTGCCAAATCGAAGCGATCCAGCAGGTATTCGATGAAGGATGTGGCCGGCAGGTCCATCCACTCGCCGCTGTCGTCGCGGCCATAGATCGCATGCAGGCTGGCCACCAGCCGTTGGTAGATGGGCGAGAACTGCAGGCTGTAGGCCGTGTCGGCGCCCGCGAAGTGGCCGAGTTCGTGGGCCAGGATGGCGCTGATCTCGTCGCGCTGCAGCAGCGTGAGGTAGGTCAGCGGCAGGTACATGGTCTCGCCCGTCAGCTTCTGGCCGCCGGGCACCAGTTGCATGGGGTGGCCGGTGACGTAGAAGCCATCGGTCAAGCCCACCACCAGATGGGCTGGTGCCGCAGCCCCGGCGCCTCCGGCCAACGTATCGACGTAGGCCCACAGCGCTGGCGCCTCCTGGCGCGACACGGTCACGCCCATGACTTCGTTCGGCTCGTCGTGCAGCACCTGCAGCGACTTGTACAGCGCCCGCAGCAGGGTCACGCCGCACCACAGCACGGAGCCGGCAATCAGCAGGATCACCATCTGGAACTTGGCCTCGCCGGACCCTGCCCGCTCCAGGACCATGACCTGGTAGGCCACGCCCAGCCTCGCGCCCAGCAGGCCCGCCACCGTGACCATCAGCAGGACCATGTGCACGGTCAGGTAGGTGGGCAGCAGGTTGCGCCACCGGGCAAACAACCGCATCAGGGCATCGCGCGACTGCAGTGACTGCCGGCCGGCGGCGTTGACGCCGTACAGCCCCGCCAACGCGACCAGCGCCGTGAGCACGCCAGCCACCATTGCAAGGATGCTGGCCGGGCGAACCACAGCCCCCACCTGGGTGCGCGACGCGCTGTCACCGCGGATGCTTCTGGCGATCTGGCTCAATTCACGCGAAGCGGCGAACCCGCGGTAGTCCTGGCCGCCGATGTTGATGGTGGCGCGGGGGTTCTCACGAACCGCCGCTTCTGCTTCGGTCACTTCAGCCAGCATTTGCTGCTGCTCGGCGGTCAGGCCGGGCTGGGCGTACTGCCGGTACTCCCACAAGCCTATTCCCGACAGCAGCAGCGGCATGCACACCGCCCACAACACCAGCCGGGTGCTGCTGGGCAGGGCGTTCAAGGCCCTGGATATTTTTTGACCGAACGAAGAAGCCATGATTTTTGGAATGGTTGATTTTTTGATGGGTCTGCGTACCGGCCGCACAAACCGGTGCTGCCGCCGCAGCCACGGGCCACTGCCTCCACGCCAGTGACCGTGCCCGCGCCCGAGCGACTCCCAAGGAAGGCCCTGGTGCCACCGGCGTGACCGGTGTGAAGGGCAACGGGCTCACAGGACGTTGTTTCAGGCGGTGCGATTCTGCCGCCGACCATGCCGCACAAAGCGATGGAAGCGCTACCAAGAAGCAACCGTTTGTGTTTTCTGTTGCGCCGTTAGCGCGCTGCGGCAAGCCTGAAAACGGGAGTTGCCAAAGCCGAAGCTGCCGCAGGATGTGCTGTTGCAAAAACGCACTAACACAAGAAAAAGAACCATTCTCATTTAGAATGTAACTATTCCTACCGCAAGCCAGTCGCGGGAGCATGCACTCCTCGGACCAGCCAGCACTCGCCGTCTCCCCTGCTCGGGGCGACCGTCTGGACCCAAGCCCATCTGGCTCGCTTGTCGGCAGGCATGCCCGCGAGGGGGCCGAGGCCAGGATCACCTGCTGACCACCACCCGCCATGCTTTCGCCCACCGCCCTGCGCCGCTGGTCATGGACCCACAAGTGGTCCAGCCTGGTCTGCACCGTCTTCATGCTGCTGCTGTGCCTGACCGGCCTGCCGCTCATCTTTCACCACGAGATCGGCCACCTGCTGGGCACCGAGGTCGAAGCGCCCCCCATGCCCGCCCACACGCCGCGCGCCAGCCTGGACAAGGTGCTGGCCGCCGCGCAGGCGCTGCACCCCGACCGCGTGGTGCAGTTCGCTTCGCAGCCCGAGGACGACGACGCCCTGTGGTTCGTGACCCTCACGCCCACGCCCGCGCCGACCGAGGATTTCAAGTCCATCGCGGTGGACGCGCGCACTGCGGCCGTGTTGTCGCAGCGGCCGGTGGACCAGGGTTTCATGTACATCATGTTCCGCCTGCATGTGGACCTGTTCGCGGGCCTGGCGGGCAAGCTATTCCTGGGGTTCATGGGCTTGCTGCTGCTGGTGGCCATCGTCACCGGCGTGGTGCTGTACGCGCCGTTCATGCGCAAGCTCGCGTTCGGCGAGGTGCGCCGGGACCGGTCCACCCGCGTGAAGTGGCTCGACCTGCACAACCTGCTGGGCATCGTCACCCTGGTGTGGGCCTTCGTGGTGGGCGGCACGGGCATGATCAACACCTGGGCCGACCTGATGATCAAGTACTGGCAGTACGACCAGCTGTCGACCCTGCTCAAACCGTACGAAGGCCAGCCCACCGTCCCCATGGCCGAGCGCGGGCCGCTGCAGCAGGCGCTGCAGGCCGCGCAGGCGCATGCGCCGGGCATGAAGCTGTCGTTCATCGCCTTCCCGGGCACGGCGTTTTCCAGCCCGCACCACAACACGTTCTTCCTGAAGGGCAACGAGCCGCTGACCTCGCGCCTGCTGCAGCCCGTGATGGTGGACGCCCGGACCGCGCAGGTCACTGCCGCCCCACAACTGCCGTGGTACCTGACGGCGCTGCTGGTGTCGCAGCCGCTGCACTTTGGCGACTACGGCGGCATGCCGATGAAGATCATCTGGGCGCTGCTCGACATCGCGACCATCGTCGTGCTGGGCAGCGGGCTGTACCTGTGGCTGCGCAAGGGCGTGCAGGCGGGCAGCACCGCCGCGGCCGCCATCGCACCCGCGCCTACCGGCCTGCCCACTGCCTCTACCGCCATCCCAGCTGCACGCACCGGCACGCCGCTGCCCCGCACGGAGGGCCGCGCATGAAGCCGAACCCGTTCTGGTCGCTCTGGGGCTGGCCCATCGTGATGGGCGTGCTGACCACCACGGGCCTGATCACCGCCCTGGTGTCCGACACCTGGGGCGACTGGTGGTCGTGGGTGGGCCTGGGCGTTCCGGTGGCGGTGATGGGCTGGTTCTCATGGCCTTTTTCACAGCAGGCACACCATGCACGCAGCGCCCTCCGTGACACCCCGGCACCGCAGACCACCCCGGGCCGCGCCGGCGACCCCGTCGACACCGACATCCACAGCAGCGGCACCGCTTCGGCGCCGCGCTAACACCTCCTTCAACTTCATTTTTCACACCACGACCATGCGCCCAGCCACATCGTTCCAGCCAGCCCCGCTGCGCCCCGTTTTTGCCGCCACGCCGGTGGCCATTGCCGCCGCCGTGATGTTCGCGCTGGCAGCGCCTGCCGTACTGGCCCAGCAGGCTGCGCCAGCCGCCGCCGCGGAAGGCAAGGCGCTGTCCACCGTCACGGTGAACGCCAGTGCCGACGCATCGGCGCAGGGCCTGTCGCCGGCCTACGCTGGCGGCCAGGTGGCCCGCGGCGGCCGTGCCGGCGTGCTGGGCACCAAGGACGCGATGGACACGCCGTTTTCCATCACCAGCTACACCAACGAGTTCATCCAGGACCGCCATGCCCGCAGTGTGGGCGACGTGCTGCAGAACGATCCCACGGTGCGCGTGGCGCGCGGCTTCGGCAATTTTCAAGAGGCGTACTTCATCCGCGGCTTCATCCTGGACTCGGACGACACGGCCTACAACGGCCTGTACAGCCTGCTGCCGCGCCAGTACATCGCCACCGAGCTGTTCGAGCGCGTGGAAGTGCTGCGCGGTGCATCGGCCTTCTTGAGCGGTGCCAGCCCCAATGGCGGCGGCATCGGCGGATCGATCAACCTGCTGCCCAAGCGCGCGCCCAACGAGCCTTTGAACCGCGTCACATTCGGCGTCTCCAGCGGCGGGCAGACGCAACTGGCGGCCGACATCGCGCGCCGCTTCGGTCCCGACGGCAACACGGGCATCCGCGTGAATGCGGCCACCCACAACGGCGGCACGGCCGTGGACCATGAAGACGTCAAGCTCGGCCTGGCAGCCGTGGGACTGGACTGGCGCAGTCGCGACGTGCGCCTGTCGGGCGACATCGGCTGGCAGGACCACAAGCTCAAGAGCACCCGCACCAACGTGACGCTGGGCGCCACCGCCACGAAGATGCCCACGGCACCCGACGGCGGCACCAACTTCGCCCAGCCCTGGACGTATTCGAACGAGCGCGACACCTTCGGCACGCTGCGCGGCGAATGGGACATCACGCAGGACATCACCGGCTGGGCCGCGGCCGGCGCACGCCGCAGCTCCGAAGCCAACTCCCTGGCCAACCTGACGGTGAGCGACAGCAGCACCGGCGCGGGCTCTACCTACCGCTTCGACAACACCCGCAAGGACAGCGTCAACACCGGCGAACTGGGCCTGCGCGGCAAGCTGCAGACCGGCAGCGTGGGCCACGAGTGGGTGGTGGTGGCTTCGCACTTCAGCGCGGACAAGAAGAACGCGTACGCCATGGACTTTGCCAACACGCAGTCCACCAACCTCTACAACCCCGTGTACAGCCCGCTGCCAGGCTTCAGCGCGGGTGCCTTCCGCGGCGGCGACCTGGCCGACCCGCGCCTGACCGGCAGCACGCGCCTGACCAGCTTTGCCATCGGCGACACCCTCTCGCTGCTGGACAAGCGCCTGCTGCTCACCGGCGGCCTGCGCCACCAGAAGCTGGAGATCGCCAACTACGCCTACGGCACAGCCGCCGAGACCGACCGCTACGACCAGAACCGCACCAGCCCGCTGCTGGCGGCCGTCTACAAGCTCGACAAGAGCCTGTCGCTGTACGGCAACTACGTGGAAGGTCTGAGCCAGGGCGCCACCGCGCCCTCCACCGCCGCCAACCGCGGCGAGATGCTGTCGCCCTATGTTGCCAAGCAAAAGGAAGTGGGCGTGAAGTTCGACGGCGGCCGCTTTGGCGGCAGCGTGGCGCTGTTCTCCACCACCAAGCCGCGCGCCTATGTGGGCAGCGACAACATCTTCCGCAGCAACGGCAAGGACCGCCACCAGGGCATCGAGCTGGCCGTGCAGGGCGAGGCGACCAAGGGCCTGCGCCTGCTGGGCGGCCTGACCTGGCTCGAAGCCAAGCAACTGAACACGGGCACCGCCAGCACCGACGGCCGCCGCGTGATCGGCGTGCCCAAGCTGCAGGCCAACATCGGCGCCGAGTGGGATGTGCCGGGCGTGAACGGCCTGGCGCTGGACGGCCGCCTGGTGCACACCGGCTCGGTGTATGCCAACGCCACCAACACCATCAGCGTTCCCGGCTGGAACCGCCTGGACGTGGGCGTGCGCTACCTGACCGAGGTGCAAGGCCGCCTCGTGACGCTGCGCGCCCGCGTGGACAACCTCACCAACCGCAACTACTGGGCATCGTCGGGCGGCTACCCCGGCGCGGGCTACCTGGTGGTGGGTGCGCCGCGCACGCTGTCGGTCAGCGTGGGCGTGGACTTCTGACGCCACCGGCTCTCCGCGCCCTGCACCACAGCCCCTTGCCCCAGCGGCGCGTTCATCCGGACGCTGCACCCTGCACCCTGCACACCGCCGCACAGCCACCCAGCGCCTGACCACCGGGCGTAGGCAGCCACTCCCTTTCGCACCGCGTTTCGCCCCCTCGTCCAGGGGCGCGCAGCGCTGCGCGCTCGCCGATTTTTGTTGAAACCACCGAAAGGAAACTGCCATGTCCTCGTCCCTGCGCCACAAGGCCCCCGTGCTTGCCGCCCTGCTCGCCTGTGCATCCCTCACCGCCGTCACCGCCGCCCACGCCCACCAGGTGTGGCTGGAAAACGCGGGCGGCCAGGCCCGCCTGCATTTTGGCGAGTTCAACGAGAACCTGCGCGAGACCTCGCCAGGCTCGCTGGACAAATTCAAGGGCGTGCCCGCACTCGAGCAGCGCACCGGCACGGCCGCGCAGCGCGTGGACGGCCAGCTGGGCAAGGACGGCTTCAACTACACCGTGGCCGGCACGCCCGACACGCTGTTCGCCGCCGCCACCTACCCGCTGATCGACCGCAGCAAGCGCAACCTGCCCGCGATGTACTGGCAGCCCTCGGCCCGCTGGGTGGCGGGCCTGACGCAAGCCGTGGCGCCCACCGCGCCGCTGGACCTGGTGCCCACCGGCAAGCCTGGCGAGTTCAAGGTGGTCTACAAGGGTGCGCCACTGCCCAAGGCCAAGGTGCAACTGGCAGCCCCCTCGGGCTGGACGCGCGAGGCCGAGGCGGCTGAAGACGGCACCGTGACCTTCGTCACGCCCTGGAAGGGCCAGTACGTGGCCGAGGTGAAGCACAGCGACAAGACCCCCGGCGAAGCCCAGGGCGAGAAATACGGCGAAGCCAGCTACGTGACCACGCTGACCTTCGTGCTGGCCGACGGCATGGCGTCGCCCGCCCTGCCCGCGCCCCCCAAGGCCCACTGAGAGCGGCTCACAAAACGCTTCTGGCGTTGTTGCCACGTCTTGTCGTACTGCGCGTACTGCTTGCGACGTGGCGCCTGGCCAGAACCGTTTCGCTGAGTTTTGTGATCCGCTCTGAGCCTTAGCGACCGCCGAGGCGCCGCCCGCAAGGCGCCACCGCGACTGGACCCACGCCATGCGCAGTCCCTGCAGCGCGGGCCGACGCACCACCGGCAACAGCCAGTCGCTCACGCCAGCGGTGTCGTGCAGGGTGCGGCTTCTGCATCCAGCGTCTGGTGGGGTGCTTGCCGCAAATCCACCGTTCGCCCTGAGCCTGTCGAAGGGCCCTTCGCAGAAAGCGCCTTGGCTTCGACAGGCTCGGCCCGAACGGACCGGAGCGTGGATGAGGTATGCAGCCAACCCAATCCAATCCGACCCAATCCAATTGCCGCCTACCGCTTGATGTACAAGCGCCAGCAGCTATTAAAACCATAGCATCATGATCCAACCGAACTTTTTGCGCACCGCCGTGGCCCACGCCGCCCTGCTGGCCCTGTGCAGTGCAGCCCTGGCACAAACCAGCGCGGCGCCAGACCCTGCCGACCCGCCCGCAGCGGCGCCATCGTTGCGCCAGGTGGATGTGGTCGATTCGACCGCGGGAGCCGCCGCCACGCCCGCACGGCGCGCCCAGAGCAGCTCGCGCCTGGGCCTGTCGGTGCTGGAGACGCCCCGCTCGGTCAGCGTGATCGACAACGCGCTGCTGGAGCAGCAGATGGCCACGACCGAGCGCGACGTGCTGCGCAACGCTTCGGGCGTGTCGATGCGCAGCGAGTACTACGGCTCGTACTCGCAGTTCTCCATCCGCGGGCTGTGGGCCAACAACACCTTCAACTTCCTGCGCGACGGCGCCAAGTTCGTCCACCTGCTGGACCCGCCACTGTTCAACATCGAGCGGGTCGAGGTCATCAAGGGCCCCGCCGCGCTGGAGTTCGGCCAGGTCGCGCCCGGCGGCCTCGTCAACTACGTGAGCAAGCGGCCCCAGGCCGAGGCGCTGCGCAACGTGAAGGTCGGCGTGGGCAGCGACGGCTGGCGCAACGCGGAGTTCGACCTCACCGGCCCGCTCAACGCCGACGGCACGCTGCGCTACCGGCTCGATGGCGGCGCCAGCCGGGGAGGCAGCTTCGTGGACGGCAACACCCCGCGCAAGCAGGGCATCGCCGGCAGCCTGGAGTGGCAGATCACGCCCGACACCGTCTGGCGCGCGCAGGCCGAATACCAGGGCATCGACGGCGTCTCCACCGTGGGCCTGGCGGTGCCCGATCCCAAGAACCCGCGCAGTGCCGACGTGCTGCCAGTGGGCGCGTTCTACGGCGAGCCGTGGCTGACCACCGACGGCCGCATGCGCTTTTACTCCACCGAACTGGAGCACCGCTTCACCGATGTGCTGCAGGGCCGCGTGCACCTGTCGCGCAACGAGACGAACCGCAACGTGAACCTGCCCTCCCCCATGGGCCCTGCGGCCAACGGCCGGGTCCCGCGCGGCTACTGGCTGGCACCCGGGCAGGAATACACGTCGGACACCGCGCTGGCCGAGCTGCGCGCCAAGGTGCAGACCGGCCCGGTGCAACACACTCTGCTGGCCGGCATGGACTGGCGCACCATCCAGGGCGTGTACGGCGCGCGCGCCACCGGCAACCTGGGTGCCGTCGACCTGTACAACCCGGTGACCGGCCTCGTGCCGGCGGCAGCGTCCACCGGCGTGTCCCGGCTGTCCTCGGACGCGCGCAACACCGGTGTGTTCGTGCAGGACCGCCTGGTGCTGGGCGACTTCGGCCTGCTGCTGGGCCTGCGCCACGACCGCTTCAAGGACGCATACTCCACGCCCGTCACCGACCTGAGCAAGACCCAGCCGAGTGCGGCGATCAGCTGGGAGCCGCGCCCCGGCACCATGCTCTACGCGAGCCACGCGCGCTCGTTCCAGGCCAACACCGGCACGCTGCTGTGGGGCGACCGCGGCGCGCCGCCGTCGGAGGGCAAACAGCTGGAAGTGGGCTGGAAGCAGGAATGGCTGGACAAGCGCCTGATGACCACCGTGTCGGCCTTCGAGCTGGAGCTGACCAACGCGCCCGCCACCGACCCGCAGCACGCGGGCTACTCGGTGCTGACCGCGCGCCAGCGCATCCAGGGCGTGGAGCTGGAGCTGCAAGGCCGTATCACCCCCGGCTGGACGGTGACGGCCCAGGCCAGCTTCCAAAACCCCAAGGTGCTGGCCGACACCACCGCCGGGGCCAACGTGGGCAACCGCGTCGCGCTGGCCACGCGCCGCAACGCATCGCTGTGGACGCAGTACCGCCTGCCGCAACTGCCCGGCCTGTGGGTCGGCGGCGGCCTGGTGCACCAGGGCGACAAGTTCACCGCCAACGACAACAAGTGGCGCCTGCCGGGCTTCACCACGGTCGACCTGGCCGTGGGCTACCAGTTCGCAGGCGGCGTGCGGCTGCAGGCCAACCTGAAGAACGCGGGCAACCGCCGCTACTACCTGGACGGCACGGCCACGGCGGCCGGCTTTGGCACCGTGGTGCCCGGCCAGCCGCGCACGGTGCAGGTGTCGCTGGATTACACGTTCTGACGGCAAGCGATTCCCCCACCCCGCCCGACCCACCACCCGCCCGCAGGCCAGCGCTTGCCCGCGCAAGCCTTGCGCCTCGGGCCGGACAAGTTTTCAACCATCGGAGAAAAGCACCATGAAACCTGGCATCACCGCCTGCCGCACCGCCATCGCGCAGGCCGCATTGCTCGCCCTGTGTGGCGCCGCCCACGCCCAGCAGGCCACCGCCGAAGGCACGGCCGCGCCCACGGCCGACAAGGCCCTGGCCCCCGTCACCGTGAGTGCGGGCAGCGAACAGGAAAGCCCCACCGCCCCGGTCACCGGCTTCGTCGCCAAACGGGCGCTGAGCGCCACCAAAACCGACACGCCCCTCATCGAAACCCCGCAGGCCATCAGCGTGATCACCCGCGACCAGATCGAGGCGCAGGGCGTGCAGACGCTGCGCCAGGTCACGGCGTACACGGCCGGGGCGGTGTCGAACTACTTCGACAGCCGCGTGGACAGCTTCGCCGCACGCGGCGGCACCGTGTCGCAGTACCAGGACGGCCTGCTGCGCACCTACGGCACCTACAACACCAGCCGGCCCGACCCCTACACGCTGGAGCGGGTGGAGTTTCTGCGCGGGCCGACCTCGGTGCTGTACGGCCAGGGCAGCGTGGGTGGCGTGCTCAACCTCACCAGCAAGCGCCCGCAGGCCGAAACGCAGCGCGAGGTGCAGCTGCAGCTGGGCAACAACGCCCGCAAGCAGATCGCCGCCGACCTGACGGGTGCGCTCGACCAGGACGGCCAGTGGCTCTACCGCCTGGTGGCCGTGGGCCGCGACAGCGGCAGCCAGGTGGACCATGTGGACGACGACCGCCTGGTGTTCGCGCCCTCGCTCACCTGGAAGCCCAACGCAGACACCTCGCTCACGCTGCAGGCGCTGCACCAGAAAGACCAGAGCGGATCGCTCATTGGCTTCTTCCCGTGGCAGGGCACGCAACTGGCCAGCCGCTACGGCCAGATCCCGCGCAACACCTTCATCGGCGAGCCGGGCTGGGACGCCTTCGACACCACCAACAACTCCTGGGGCTACCTCTTCAGCCACCGCCTGAACGCGGACTGGACCGTGCGCCAGAACCTGCGCCGCACCGTGAGCGAGGTGGACTACCGCACCATCTACACCAGCTTCACCGCCAACGCCGCCACGGGCCGCCCCGCGCGCCCCGTGTTCAACAGCGACGCCCGCACCGTCGTGCGCGACGCGGTGTGGAACATCAACACCGGCCGCATGCTGCTGATCGACACCCAGCTCGAAGGCAAGCTCAAGACCGGCAGCGCGGACCACACCTTGCTCGCAGGCCTGGACGTGCAGCGCAACCACACCGGCCAGCAGGCCTGGCGCGCCGTGGCACCGGCCATCGACGTGTACAACCCGGTGTACGGCAACTTCACGCCGCCCACCACGGCGCAGCTGGTGCGGCAACCGAACGTGGTGCAAAAGCAGTTGGGCTTTTACCTGCAGGACCAGATCAAGTGGGACCGCTGGACCGCCACGCTGGGCCTTCGCCACGACAGCGCCCAGACCGACACCGTGGGGCGCCCTGCAGCCGCGGTCGATGACAAGGCCTGGACCAAGCGTGCAGGCTTCACCTACCAGATGGACGGCGGCTGGGCCCCGTACGCGGGCTATTCCGAGTCCTTCCAGCCGCTGGGCGGCGTGGACGCGTACGGCACGGCCTTCAAGCCCCAGCGCGGCGAGCAGTGGGAAGCCGGCGTGAAATGGCAACCCGCCGGCCAGGGCATCAGCGCCTTCGCGGCGGTCTACCAGCTGCGCGAGAAGAACCGCAAGACCAACGACCCCGGCAACCCGCTCAACAGCCTGCAGATCGGCGAAGTCAAGGTCCGGGGGTTCGAAGCCGAAATGCAGGCCAGCCTGGCCCGCCAGTGGGACTTCACCCTGGGCTACGCCTTCACCGACGCGAAGATCAGCCGCAGCAACGCAGGCGACCAGGGCACCCCCGTGGCCAGCGTGCCCAAGCACACCGCATCGGCCTGGCTGAGCCACCGCTTCGCCAGCGAAGGCCGCGGTGGCTGGACGGTGGGCGCCGGCGTGCGCTACACCGGCTCCCAGTGGAGCGGCACCAGCGCCATCAGCACCCCGGCCGCCACCCTGGCCGATGCGATGGTCGCGTACGACGCCGGCGACTGGCGCGTGGCCTTCAACGTGGTGAACCTGGCGGACAAGGTGCACATCACGCAGTGCCTGGCGCGGGGAGATTGCTTCTATGGACAGGCGCGGACGTACACGTTGACGTCGACGTACCGGTTCTGAGGACTGCGGGGGCAGGCCCCCGCACCGACGCGATCGTGCATCCCGTCCAGAAAAAAAGCCTGGGGACCGTCTTGCGAAGAGTCTCCGCAAGCCAGCCCCCAGGCTTCGTACCAGCAACCACCCGGCAGCCAACCGGCCGCCGGAGAGCGTGAATCTTCTTACACGTTCATGATCGACACCAGGCGCGTGTTCAGGTGCGCTTCGATGGCTTCGGGGCCGCCTTCGGAGCCGTAGCCCGAATCCTTCAAGCCGCCGAATGGCAGCTCTGCGGCAGGGGCTGCTGCCTGGTTGATCCAGAGCATGCCCACTTCCAGGCGCTGGGCCAGCAGGTGGGCGTTCTTCAGCGACGTGGTGAAGGCGTAGCCGGCCAGGCCGAACGGCAGGCGATTGGCTTCGGCAATCGCGTCCTCGATCTTCTCGAAGCCGCGCACCGCGGCCACGGGGCCGAAGGGCTCTTCGTTGAAGATACGGGCCGACAACGGCACGTCGTTGAGCACGGTGGGCTGAAAGAAGTTGCCTTCGGTGCCGATGCGCTCGCCGCCCGTGGCCACCTGCGCGCCCTGCTGCACGGCGTCGGCCAGCAGGTCGGCCATGGCGGTGATGCGGCGGGGGTTGGCCAGCGGGCCCATCTGCGTACCGGCCGTGAGGCCATCGCCCACCTTCAGGCCCTGCGCGTACTTGGCGAACGCCGCCACGAAGTCGGCGCGGATGCTCTCGTGCACCAGATAGCGGGTGGGCGAGATGCAGACCTGGCCCGCGTTGCGGAACTTGGCGCCGCTGCTGATCTTGATGGCCAGTTCCAGGTCGGCGTCTTGCGCCACGATGACCGGTGCATGGCCGCCCAGCTCCATGGTCACGCGCTTCATGTGCTTGCCGGCGAGGGCTGCCAGCTGCTTGCCCACGGGCGTGGAGCCGGTGAACGTGACCTTGCGGATGATGGGGTGCGGGATCAGATAGTTGGAGATTTCAGCCGGGTCGCCATAGACCAGGCCCACGGTGCCGGCAGGCACACCCGCATCGGCAAACGCGCGGATCAGCTCTGCGGGGCTGGCCGGGGTTTCTTCGGGCGCCTTGACCAGGATGGAGCAGCCTGCGCCCAGCGCGGCGGCGAGCTTGCGCACGACCTGGTTGATGGGGAAGTTCCACGGCGTGAAGGCCGCCACGGGGCCCACGGGGTCCTTGAGCACCATCTGCGTGGCCTTGAGGTTGCGCGAGGGCACGATGCGGCCGTACACGCGCAGGGACTCGTCGGCAAACCATTCGATGATGTCGGCCGACGCCATGGTCTCGACCTTGGCTTCGGCCAGGGGCTTGCCCTGTTCCTGCACCATGATCGCGGCGATCGCATCGGCGCGCTCACGCATCAGCGCCGCGGCGCGGCGCATGGTCTTGGCGCGCTCGGCGGCGGGGATGTCGCGCCAGGCTTCGAAGCCCTTTTGCGCAGCGTCCAGTGCGCGGTCCAGGTCGGCCTTGCTGGCATGGGCCACGCGGCCGATTTCCTTGCCGGTGGACGGATTGAACACGCCGATGGTCTTGCCGTCGGCGGCGTCCTGCCACTGGCCGGCGATGAAGAGTTGGGTACTGGGGTAGCTCATGCAAAGGCTCCTGATGACGAAACGGTGGGACGGAAAGCGCTGGACCGGCCCCGGGGGCCTTGCCGCGCGCGAAACCAGACACTATAGGCGCCAGCGCGGCGCCCCGCAGAAGGAGCGCGGGAACCCCGCCCTGCGGGGCTGGCTATTGGCCAGGCACAGCTGCAGAGACTACCGGGACACCGCGGCCAACCTGGCCTGCGCGTCGTCACCCCAGCCCCCACCCAGCGCGCGGATCAGGCCCACCGTGGCCACGTACTGTGCGGTGCGCACCTGCAGCTCCTGGCGGCGGTTGCGCAGTTCGCTGCGGCGCGCGTCCAGCAGCTCCAGCTGGCTCACCAGGCCGTTGCGGTAGCGCGCGTCGGACAGCTGCGTCGCACGGCGTGCGGCCGTCACTGCGCGGGCCTGCGCCTCGGCCTGGCCCGACAGCAGGCGCAGCGAGCTGAGCTGGTCTTCCACGTCACGGAAGGCGTTGAGCACCTGGCCGCGGTGGTCCGCCAGCGCGGCCTCCAGGCGGGCCTTGGCGCCCTGCACCTGCGCATCGCGCTGGCCGCCGTCGAAGATGGGCAGCGACAGCAGCGCACTCACGCCCCACGCGCGGGCCGACCACTTGAACAGGTCACCGAGCTCGGGCGATGCATGCCCCGCATTGCCGGTGAGCGTGACCGCCGGGAACCACGCGGTCTGCGCCACGCCCACGCGGGCCTGCGCGGCCAGCACGGCGGACTGCGCGGCCGACACGTCGGGGCGCCGCGCCAGCACGGTGCCGGGCACACCGGGCGGGATGACGGGCAAGGCGGCATCGGTGGCCGCCGCCGGCAGCGTGAAGCCGCTGGCCACATCGCCCACCAGCACGGCCAGCGCGTTGGTCAGCAAGGCTTGCTGGCGCTGCAGTGCCAGCGACTCGGACTCGGTGGAAGACACCTCGGTCTGCACGCGGGCCACGTCCAGCTCGGCCACATCGCCGGCCTGCAGGCGGCGCTGCGTGAGGCGCAGCGTGTCCTGGTAGGCAGCCAGGCTCTCGTTCACCAGGATCTGCTCGGCCTGCACCGAGCGCAGTTGCAGGTACGTCTGCGCCACATCGGCCTGCACCAGGAGGCGCGTGCTCTGCAGCAGGGCGTCGCGGGCATCGGCATCCAGGCGCGCGGCATCGCTGGTCTGCGACAGGCGGCCGAACAGGTCCAGTTCATACGATGCGTTGAGGCCTGCCGTGCCCAGCGTGGACGGCGATGAGCTGCCCGTGCTGCTGGCACCGGCCTGGCGCGACACGCCCGCCGACGCGCCGATCTGCACGGACCGTGCTGCGTCGGCCGAGCGCAGCAGCGAGCGCGCTTCGGCCAGCCGCGCGGCCGCCTGCTGGATGCTGGTGTTGGCCGTGCCTGCGCGCTGCACCAGGTCGGCCAGCACGGGGTCCTGAAAGCCCAGCCACCATTCGCCGCGGGGCTGCGCCTCGGCGGGTGGGGCCACGGTCCAGGGTGCGACGGGCAGGGCTGCGCCGCCGGCGCTGAAGCTCTCGGGCACGGCCACGCCGGCATGGGGTGCGGGTGCCACGGGCTGGGTCATGCACCCGGCCAGCACCAGGGCTGCGGCCAGGGGGGCCAGCAGGCTGAGCCTGCGCGAAGGCGCTGGCGCTGGCGCTGGCGCCGTCACCGCGTTGGCGGCATCAGCGTTCTTGTTCGACAAAAAATCCATCATGGTCGGTCTCCTGCCCGCCCTGCTGCCAGGGGCAGCGCGGCGCGGGCGGTGGTATTGAAAATGGCCAGGGAGCCCATCACTCGTGCTCTTGGCGGGGCGCTGCCAGCACGGGGTGGGCGCTGCCGCCGCCGTGCGGGTTGTGCGAGATGGGCGCCACGTGCGTGCCGTGCTCCACCAGCGGGCGGTTGCCGGCCAGCTTGCGCAGCAGCACGTAGAAGACGGGCGTGAGGAACAGGCCGAAGGCCGTCACCCCGATCATTCCGGAGAACACGGCCACGCCCATGGCGCTGCGCATCTCGGCGCCGGCACCGCTGGAGAGCACCAGGGGCAGCACACCCATCACGAAGGCCAGCGAGGTCATCAGGATGGGGCGCAGCCGCAGGCGGCTGGCCTCGATGGCGGCCTGCACGGGGGTGCGCCCGGCAAACTCCAGCTCGCGCGCAAACTCCACGATCAGGATGGCGTTCTTGGCCGACAGACCCACCAGCACGATGAGCCCGATCTGCGTGAACACGTTGTTGTCGCCCTTGCTCAGCCACACCCCGGTCATGGCCGCCAGGATGCCCATGGGCACGATCAGGATGATGGCAATGGGCAGCGTCAGGCTTTCGTACTGCGCGGCCAGCACCAGGAACACCAGCAGGATGGCCAGCGGGAACACCAGCACGGCGGAGTTGCCGGCCAGGATTTCCTGGTAGGTGAGCTCGGTCCACTCGAAGGTGATGCCCTGGGGCAGCGTCTCTGCGGCAATGCGCTCGATGGCGGCCTGGGCCTGGCCCGACGAGTAGCCGGGTGCAGGGCCGCCGTTGATGTCCGCGGCCAGGTAGCCGTTGTAGCGCATGGCACGCTCGGGGCCGAAGCTCGGCTCCATCTTCATCAGCGCCGACAGGGGCACCATCTCGCCGGTGGCAGAGCGCACCTTGAGCAGGCCCACGTCTTCAGCCCGCGCGCGGTAGGCCGCATCGGCCTGCACACGCACGCTGTAGGTGCGGCCAAACTGGTTGAAGTCGTTGGCGTACAGGCTGCCCAGGTAGATCTGCAGCGTGTCGAAGATGTCCGTCACCGGCACACCCAGCTGGCGCGCCTTGGTGCGGTCGATGTTGGCGTACAGCTGCGGCACGTTGACCTGCCAGCTGGTGAACAGGCCGGCCAGCTCGGGCGTCTGGTAGGCCTTGGCCATGAAGGCCTTCACGGCGCTGTCCATGGCCTGGAAGCCCAGCGACGCGCGGTCTTCGATCTGCAGCTTGAAACCGCCGGTGGTGCCCAGGCCCGCCACGGGAGGTGGCGGGAACATGGCGATGAACGCATCCTGGATGCTGCCGAACGACTGGTTCAGCTGGCCTGCCACGGCGCCGCCGCTCTGGTCGGCGCGGGTGCGCTCGGCAAAGGGCTTGAGCGTGGCGAACACGATGCCCGAGTTGGAGCTGTTGGTGAAGCCGTTGATCGACAGGCCGGGGAAGGCGATCGCGTCTTCGACGTTCGGGTTCTCCTTCATGATCTCGCCCATGCGGCGGATCACGTTCTCGGTGCGGTCCAGCGTGGCGCCGTCAGGCAGCTGGGCAAAGCCGATCAGGTACTGCTTGTCCTGCGCGGGCACGAAGCCGCCGGGCACGATCTTGAACAGGCCCACCGTGGCACCCACCAGCGCAAGGTAGATCACGAACATCAGTGCCTTGCGGCCGATGACGCGCTTGACGCCGCCGCTGTAGGCCTCGGAGCCGCGGTGGAACAGGCGGTTGAAGCCGCGGAACAGGCCGCCGAACACCTTGTCCATGCCGCGCGTGAGCGCGTCCTTGGGCTCGTTGTGGCCCTTGAGCAGCAGCGCGCTGAGCGCGGGCGACAGCGTCAGCGAGTTGATCGCCGAGATCACCGTGGAGATCGCAATCGTGACCGCGAACTGCTTGTAGAACTGCCCCGTGAGCCCGCTGATGAAAGCCAGCGGTACGAACACCGCCACCAGCACCAGGGCGATGGCGATGATGGGGCCGGACACTTCCCGCATGGCGCGGTAGGTGGCCTCGCGCGGGGTCAGGCCCGCCTCGATGTTGCGCTCGACGTTCTCCACCACCACGATGGCGTCGTCCACCACGATGCCGATGGCCAGCACCAGGCCGAACAGGGAGAGCGCGTTGATCGAGAAACCCAGCAGGTGCAGCACCGCGAACGTGCCCACTACCGACACCGGCACAGCCAGCAGCGGGATGATGGATGCGCGCCAGGTCTGCAGGAACAGGATCACCACCAGCACCACGAGGGCGATGGCTTCGAGCAGCGTGTGGATGACCGACTGGATCGACGCCCGCACGAACTGCGTGGGGTCGTACGCAATGCGGTACTCCACGCCTTCGGGCATGTTCTTCTGGATCTCGTCCATGGTCTTGCGCACGTTGGACGAGATGTCCAGCGCGTTGGAGCCCGGCGCCTGGAACACGCCCATGCCCACGGCCGGGTCGTTGTTGAGCAGCGATCGCAGCGAGTAGTCGGCTGCGCCCAGCTCCAGGCGGGCGATGTCGCGCAGGCGCGTCACCGCGCCGTCGGCACCGGTCTTGACGATGATGTCGCCGAACTCTTCTTCGGTCTGCAGGCGGCCCTGGGCGTTGATGGACAGTTGCAGGTCCACGCCGGGCAGGCCGGGCGATGCGCCCACCACGCCGGCGGCGGCCTGCACGTTCTGGCCGCGGATGGCGGTCACCACGTCGCTGGCCGACAGGCCGCGCTGCGCGACCTTTTGCGGGTCGAGCCACACACGCATGGAGTAGTCGCCGCCGCCGAAGATCTGCACCTGGCCCACACCGCCGATGCGGGCGAGACGGTCCTTCACATTGAGCACCGCGTAGTTGCGCAGGTAGTCGATGTCGTAGCGGTTGTTGGGCGAGACCAGGTGGACCACCATGGTCAGGTCCGGCGCGCTCTTGACGGTGGTGACGCCCAGGCGGCGCACTTCCTCGGGCAGGCGCGGCTCGGCCTGCGACACGCGGTTTTGCACCAGCTGCTGGGCCTTGTCGGGGTCGGTGCCCAGGGCAAAGGTCACGGTCAGCGTCATGACGCCGTCGGTGGTGGCCTGGCTGCCCATGTAGAGCATGCCTTCCACGCCGTTGATGGATTCCTCCAGCGGCGTGGCCACGGTCTCGGCGATCACCTTGGGGTTGGCGCCCGGGTACTGTGCGCGCACCACCACGGAGGGCGGCGCGACTTCAGGGTATTCGGAGATGGGCAGACCGCGCAATGCGATGAGCCCCCCGAGGAAGATGAGCACCGACAGCACCCCGGCGAAGATGGGGCGGTCGATGAAGAAGCGGGATAGATTCATGGATGCAAATTCCTGGTGTCGCTCTGGCCCGTGCTCACGCGGCAGGCGACTTGGTGTTGTTCTTGGCTTCCTTGCGATCACCCGCAATCTCGGCCTTGGCGGTCATGGGGACGGACTGGGGCGCCACCACGGCACCGGGGCGCACGCGCTGCAGGCCGTTGACGACGATGTTCTCGCCCGCCTTCAGGCCCGACGTGACCACGCGCAGGCCGTCGATGGGCGCGCCCAGCGTGACTTCGCGGTACTCCGCCTTGTTGCCTTCGCCCACCACCATCACGAACTTCTTGTTCTGGTCGGTGCCTACGGCACGCTCGTTGATCAGCAGGGCCTGGGTGTCGCGCGCCTGGCCCATGCGGATGCGGGCGAACTGGCCGGGGATGAGTGCGCCGTCTTCGTTGTCGAACACGGCACGCACGCGCACCGTGCCGCTCTTGGCGTCCACCTGGTTGTCGATGAGCTGCAGGCGGCCGGTGTGCGGCGTGCTGCCCGCGGTGCCAGTGCCCATCTGCACAGGAATGCGCTCGATGAGTTGGCGCGCGCTGTGGCCCCGTTGGCTGCTTTGCAGGTCGGCCAGCGCCTTCACCACGATCTGCTCGTCGGTGTCGAAGCTGGCGTAGATGGGGCTCACCGACACCAGCGTGGTCAGCACCGGCGCGCCGGCACCGGCAGCCACCAGGTTGCCCACGGTGACTTCGATGCGGCCTACGCGGCCCGCCACGGGTGCACGCACCTGGGTGTAGCCAAGGTTCAGCTTGGCGGTCTGCAGCGCGGCCTGGGCGGCGCGCAGGTTGGCGTCGGCCTCCCTCTGGGCGTTCAGGCGCTCGTCGTGCTCACGCTGGGCAATGGCGCGTTCTTCGAGCAGGCGCGTGGCACGCTCCATCTCGCTGCGGGTGTAGGACACGCGGGCCTGGGCGGCGACCACCTGGGCTTCGGCGCGGTCGACTTCGGCCGCATACGGCGCGGGGTCCACGGTGACGAGCAGGTCACCCTGCTTGACCAGCGAGCCTTCGCGGAAGTGCACGGCCTGCACGGCGCCCGAGACGCGCGGTCGCACGTCCACACGCTGCACGGCCTCGAGGCGGCCGGAGAATTCATCCCACAGCGAGATGTCCTTTTGCACCACGGCAGCGACCGACACCGGCATGGCGGGCGGCGTGGCGCCTTCGCCGTTGGCCTGGGCCGTGGGCGCCTGGAAGACGAGGACCAATGCAGCCACGGCAGCGGTGACGGCGGTGGCGATGGTGGCCAGGCCCAGGGGGCGGTTCTTGGAGAGCGGGTTGGTGGTCATGGTCGTTTCAATCAATCGTTGAGGCGGGCGTTGCAGGCGCGCCAGGGAAGTTGTTGTCTGCGCCACGCGGTGCAGACGCGCAAGAGGCAAAGGTCACGGCGGGATGGACGGGCAGTCTCGGCAATGACACGGTGGAAAGGTCAAGGCCCCGGCCGGCACGCCCGGGGCGTCGGCCCGCCTGTGTCACAAGACGCTGCGGCGCAGCGTTCTGTGACCGGCGGGGTGGCTGCAGGCAGCCGTTGAAAAGTGCGTTGTGTTGTTCACGTTGTTATTTCCTCCGTATCGTTGACGTCAGTAGCTCCGCGCGCCGTCCAGCCCCTCACGGGCACGGCGTGCAGAAATGCGCGGGCAAAGCTGTTCCCTCCGGCACGGCGTGCCGGAAAAATCAGCGTTGAAAACCAGGGGGTCGGTAGAGAGACTGCAGTATCGGACCTCAACTTACGTTGAGGTCAACACCTTTTTGCAGCCGGGGGGTGCGGTCAGGAAGGCACCGGACATCGGGTGGCCTCGAAGAACTGGCGGAACTGCTCCTGCGCACCAGCGGCACAGGGGCATTCGTGCGGGCCTGTCTGCGTTTGCAGCAGGGCATCGGGCCACTGCGCGGCCTTGGCAAACACATGGCAGGTGACCTGGAGCCCGGCAGCTTCCAGCCGGGCGGCATAAGCCACCGCCTCATCGTGCATGGGGTCGGTGTCGCCCACCAGCACCAGCGTGGGCGGCAGGCCCGCCAGGCGGCGCGCTGCACCGGGCACGGCGTAGGGGTGGTCCGCATCGCGCGGGCAGCTCAGGAAATTGCGCCACCCCTCGGACCACTTGCAGCCGGTGGCGTCGCCCGTGGCTTCGCGCAGCGACGCCGTGCCCACGCAGGGGTCCAGCATGGGCGACAGCAGGATCTGTCCGGCCAGCGGCGGGTGCGACTGGTCGCGCGCCATCAGGCTCACGGCTGCGGCCAGGTTGCCGCCCGCCTCTTCACCGGCCAGGTACACCAGCGAGCCCTGCCCGCCCAGCTTGGTCCGGTTGCGGTGCACCCACTTGAGGACGCTGTAGCCGGTGTCCACCGGCTGGGGGAACGGGGTGAGCGGGTAGGCGACCGACACCACCACAGCGCCCACGCTCTCCAGCAGCGACGCCACGGTGCAGCCATTGTCCAGGTCGCCCGAGGTGAATGCGCCGCCGTGAAAATGCACCACCACCGGAGACACCTTGCCCGTTTTCTTGCGGCCATACATGCGCACGGCCACGTCCTGCCCCGCCGCCACCTCAATGGTGGAATCGGTGCACACGGACGCCGCCTTGGACACCTTGGCAGGTGCGGCGGTCGGCTGCGATGTAGAGGATGGCGAAGACGGTCTGTCGGGCTGCATGGCATGTACCCAGGGAATGGAGGATGGGATAAATGTAGTGGTTCAGGCCCACGGGATAAACAGGCCAAACACCACTGCACTGTTTCCAAAAGCTCAACAATCAAACGGCGGCTTGCGTGTGAGAATTCCTCAGCACCCACTGGTGGGTGCTGCAGTCCGGATTGCAGTTTCAGATTTCAAGGAGAAGCCATGGACCAGATACAGGCCATGCGCATATTCGTGCGGGTGGTGGAGGCCGGCACGTTCACCCGGGCAGCGGATTCGCTTTCGCTGCCCAAGGCCACGGTCACCAAGCATGTACAGGCGCTGGAGGAGCGCCTGCGCGTGAAACTGCTCAACCGCACCACCCGCCGCGTGACGGTGACGCCCGACGGCGCCGCCTACTACGACCGCACGGTGCGCCTGCTGACCGACCTGGACGACATCGAGGCCAGCATGACCAACGCGCGCGCCAATCCGCGCGGGCGCTTGCGCATCGACGTGGGGACGTCGGTGGCGCAGTTGCTGCTGATCCCGCACCTGGCGGAGTTCCATGAGCGCTACCCGGACATCCAGCTCGACCTGGGGGTGAGCGACCGCATCGTGGACCTGATCGGCGACAACGTGGACTGCGTGATCCGCGGCGGCGAGCTGAGCGACCAGTCGCTGGTGGCGCGGCGCATCGGCAACCTCGAATTCATCACCGTGGCATCGCCCGACTACCTGGCGCGCAAGGGCACGCCCGCGCACCCGCTGGAGATCGAGGAAAAGCACACCAGCCTGCTGTACTTCTCGCCGCACTCGGGGCGGCACTACCCGCTGGAGTTCCGCAAGGACGCCGAGTCCATCGACATCTCCGGCCCCTACCAGCTGAGCGTGAACGAAGCCAATGCGTATGTGACGTCGCTGGTGGCGGGGCTGGGCATCGGGCAGATCACGAGCTTTCAGGCCGAGAGCCACCTGCAGGGCGGCACGCTGGTGCAAGTGCTGCCCGAGTGGACGCAGCCCCTGCTGCCGGTGTATGTGGTGTACCCGCCCAACCGCCATTTGAGCGCCAAGGTGCGCGCCTTTGTCGACTGGGCGGCCGAGCTGTTCCAGCGCGAAGCCCAGATGCAGCGCAAGGGGTAGACCCGCCTGCGCCGGCCTGCGGGCTGGGTGCCGCATTACCCGGCGCCTGAAGGGGCTCCACCGGCCAGCGGGCCCGCCGGCTCCCATGCCGCGATGGCAGGCCACCAGCCCGCTCCCAGGCGCTGCGGGCATCTGCGGTCTGTATGCTTCAGGGGATGAGCATTTCTGAGACCCCACCGCCCGCCACGCCGGGAACCCCGGCACCCGACGAAGCCCCCGCCCCGGTTGCCAAGCCCGTCCAGCCCCGCAACCCGCTGCACGGCGTGACGCTGGAGGCCATGGTGGTGGCCCTGGCGGACTATTTTGGCTGGGATGAACTGGGCCAGCGCATTCCCATCCGCTGCTTCCAGAGCGACCCCAGC
This sequence comes from Acidovorax sp. NPDC077693, assembly GCF_044542805.1. NCBI lineage: Bacteria > Pseudomonadati > Pseudomonadota > Betaproteobacteria > Burkholderiales > Comamonadaceae > Acidovorax > Acidovorax sp. NPDC077693. The sequence goes on from NZ_JBITVD010000018.1 coordinate 65,878, forward strand.
GTGGGATCGAGCCTCAAGTTCCTGCGCAAGACGCCCTGGGCGCGCGAAAAGGTCGAAAGCCTGTACCTCTTCATGCTGCGGGATCAAAAGCGCAACAACGAGGGCTGAGCCGGAGGGTTGCCGGCCTGCCGCGCCGGCAAAGCCACGGCGGCCAGCCCCTCCCCTGGCCTGCCTCGACCGTCAGTCGCCCGCCGCCACCAGGAAGTCGCGGCTGATGCCCCCGCCCAGGTCGTTGACCCGGTCGAGGAACTGCGTGAGGAACGCATGCAGGCCCGTCGACAGGATCTCGTCGATGCGCCCGTACTGCAGGTCGGCCAGCAGGCGGCCCGCGCGGCGCTGGGTTTCGGCCGACTGCTGGTTGGCCACCACGCTGAGGTTGTCCACCACCTCGCGCATGCAGGCGTGCAGGGACCTGGGCATGTCGCGGCGCAGCACCAGCAGGTCGGCCACACGGCCCGGGGTGATCACGTCGCGGTAGACCTTGCGGTACACCTCGAACGCCGAGACGCTGCGCAGGATGGAGCTCCAGTGGTAGAAGTCGGCCTCCTGGTTGCGCTCGCTTGCGCGGCCGAAGAAGTCGTTTTCCACCGCGTGGAACTTCACGTCCAGCAGCCGCGCCGTGTTGTCGGCGCGCTCGAGGAAGGTGCCCAGCCGCAGGAAGTGAAAGGCCTCGTCCTGCAGCATGGTGCCCAGCGTCACGCCGCGCGACAGGTGCGAGCGGTATTTCACCCACTCGAAGAACTGGCCGGGCTCACGCTCGAAGGCGCCGCTTTCCAGCACGCGGTGCAGCTCCAGCCAGGTCTGGTTCTGCGTCTCCCACACCTCGGTGGTGAGCGCCCCGCGCACGGCCCGCGCGTTTTCGCGCGCAGCGCGCAGGCACGACAGGATGGACGACGGGTTCTCGCCATCGCGCACCATGAATTCCAGCACGTTGTGGGGCGTGACTTTGCCATGTTTGGCGGTGTAGGCGGGAATCAGCTCGCTGATGGACAGCAGGCCTTCCCAACCCTCCTGCACCACGTCGGCAGACTGGGGCAGGAGCGAGGTCTCGTAGCTCACATTGAGCATCCGGGCGGTGTTCTCCGCCCGCTCGGTGTATCGAGACATCCAGAACAGGTGATCGGCAGTGCGGCTCAGCATCTCAAAATCCTCCCTGTGTTTGTGTCATCCCATCCATCGACTGCGACTGCGATTGCGACTGCGACTGCGATTGCGACTGGGTCTCCGGCCGCGGCGCTGCTGCGGCGGCGTGTTCGCCCAGCACCCAGGTGTCCTTGGTGCCGCCGCCCTGGGATGAATTGACGACCAGAGACCCCTCCTTCAGCGCCACGCGCGTGAGGCCGCCCGCGGCCATCTGCACCTCGCGGCCGCTGAGCACGAAGGGGCGCAGGTCGATATGGCGCGGCGCGATGCCGGCGTCCACATAGGTCGGGCAGCTCGACAGGCTGAGCGTGGGCTGCGCGATGTAGCCGGCCGGGTTGGCCAGCAGCGCGCGGCGAAAGTCCTCGATCTCGGCCTGCGTGGCCGCGGGGCCGATGAGCATGCCGTAGCCGCCGGCGCCGTGCACTTCCTTGACCACGAGGTCCTTCAGGTTGGCCAGCACGTGCTGCAGGTCGTCCTGCTTGCGGCACATCCAGGTGGGCACGTTCTTGAGGATGGGTTCCTCGCCCAGGTAGAAGCGGATCATCTCGGGCACGTAGGGGTAGACGGACTTGTCGTCGGCCACGCCGGTGCCCACTGCGTTGCAGATGCCCACGTTGCCGGCGCGGTACGCCTCCATCAGGCCGTAGCAGCCCAGCGTGGAGTTGCGGCGGAACACCTGCGGGTCGAGGAAGTCGTCGTCCACGCGGCGGTAGATCACGTCCACCCGCTGCAGGCCGCGCGTGGTGCGCATGTAGACGAACTTGTCCTTGACCACCAGGTCCTGCCCTTCGACCAGCTCCACGCCCATCTGCTGCGCCAGGAAGGCGTGTTCGAAGTACGCGCTGTTGTGCATGCCGGGCGTGAGCACCACCACCGTCGGCTCGTCGGCCGCCGCGGGCGCGCTGGCGCGCAGGGTCTCGAGCAGCATGTCGGGGTAGTGCGCCACCGGCGCGACCTTGTGCAGGCTGAACAGCTCGGGAAAGAGCCGCATCATCATCTTGCGGTTTTCGAGCATGTAGCTCACGCCGCTGGGCACGCGCAGGTTGTCTTCGAGCACGTAGTACTCGCCCTCGCCCTGCGCGTTGGGGGCGCGCACGATGTCGATGCCGGCGATGTGCGCGTAGATGTTCTGCGGCACGTGCAGCCCGGCCATCTCGGGCCGGTACTGGGCGTTGTTGACGATGAGGTCCTGGGGCACGATGCCGGCGCGGATGATGTCCTGGCCGTGGTACACGTCGTGGATGAACCGGTTGAGCGCGGTGACCCGCTGCACCAGCCCCAGCTGCATGCGGCTCCACTCGTGCGCCGGGATGATCCGCGGGATCAGGTCGAACGGGATCAGACGCTCGTTGCCGGCGCCGCCCTCGTCCTTGGCGCCGTAGACGGCGAAGGTGATGCCCACGCGGCGAAAGATCATCTCTGCCTCGGCCCGGCGGGCCTGCATCACGTCAGGGGGCTGTTTGCTCAACCACTGCGCATAGCGCTTGTAGTGTTCCCGCACATCGCTGCCCTCAAACGGCAGCATGGCGTACATCTCATCAAATTTCTGCATGAACGGGCCTCCTGCACGCAGGATAGCAAGTTGTGAGCCCACCTCCGGCCTGGTGGCCCCTTGGCGCGGCCTGCGCTTGCAAAAAGTCCGCTCAACCGGGTCGCGGCGCCATATCGTGCTGCCAGTAATGCCTGGCACCGTCGCGTTCGCAGCCGACTTCGTCCGGCCGCGCCGATGACCAGGTGGCGGCGCCGCACCGGGCGGACTCCACCACGCGGATGCCTCGCGCGCGGTAGCGCTCGAACACATCGGGCGCCGGGTGGCCGAAACGGTTGCGGTAGCCGGCCTGCACCAAAGCGGTGCGAGGCTGGACCGCCTCCAGAAACGCGGCGGTGGACGACGTCTTGCTGCCATGGTGCGGCACCAGCAGCACGTCCGCCCGCACCGGGGCGCCGCGCGCCAGCAGCGCCTGCTCCTGCGGCGCCTCGATGTCGCCGACGAGCAGGGCGACCGGCGGGTCTGGCCTTGCCCCCTGCCCCGCCGCCGTGACACGCAGCACGCAGCTCAGTGCATTGGGGCGGCGGGCCTGCGCGGCATCGCCGTCTTGCGGGTGCAGCACCTCGAAGGCCACGCCATCCCAGCTCCACTGCTGGCCCTGCAGGCAGGGCTTGACCGGGCGCAGCGCCTGCAGCGCGTTGTCGGCTTCGATGGAGCCGGTGAGCTCGGCCTGCGGCTGCTGCGCCAGCACGGCCGGTGCGCCACCTGTGTGGTCGATGTCGCGGTGGCTGAGCATGAGCACGTCCACCCGCTCGCCCAGCGCGCGCAGCAGGGGCACCAGCACGCGGTGGCCCGCATCGCTCTCACGGCTGAAGCGCGGGCCCGCGTCGTACAGCAGCGTGTGCGTGGCCGTGCGCACCAGCACCGCATTGCCCTGGCCGATGTCTGCCGCCAACAGCTCGAACTGGCCCGCCGCGGGCCGCGCCGGCTGCCACGCCAGCAGCGGCCACAGCAAAGGCAGCGCCAGCAACCGCAGCCGCCAGGGCAACCGGGTGGCCAGCAGCGCGCCGCCCGCCACGGCCGCCACGCCCGCCCAGAGAGGCGCCACAGGCAGAAAGACCACCGCCCAGGGCCACTGCGCCAGCCATTGCAGCAAGACGGCCAGCGGCTGCAAGGCCAGCGCCGCCAGGCTCCACAGCGGCGCCCACAGCACGCCGCCCAGCGCCAGCGGGGTGACCACCAGCGTGACCCAGGGGATGGCCACCAGATTGGCCGCAAAGCCGACCAGCGACACCTGGCCGAACAGCAGCACGCCCAGCGGTGTGAGGGCCAGCGTCACCACCCATTGCTCGCGCAACAACGAACGAAAATGCCCTCCACCGCTCGATCCATGAGCGCCACCAGCTATCGAATTAGTAGCAAACAGCACACCGACCGCCACGAAGCTCAGCCAGAAGCCCGCCTGCGCCAGCGCCCACGGGTCGGCCACCACCACGGCGGCGCAGGCCAGGAGCCACACCTGCGGCCACGGCCACCGCCGGCCGCTGAGCTGCAGCAGCGCGATGGCCGCCAGCATGATCACCGTGCGCTGGGCCGGCACGCCCCAGCCGCTGAACAGCGCGTAGCCAGCCGCCAGCAGCCAGCGCCACCGACTGCGCCGGGGCCCGCAGGCACAGCCGGGTGGAACGGCGCCACAGCGCACGCACGGCCAATGCCGCCAGCCACGCGAAGAGCGTGATGTGAAGCCCCGAGATGCTCATCAGGTGCGCCACGCCTGTGGCGCGGAACACGTCCCAGTCGGCGCGGTCGATGGCGCGCTGATCGCCTGTCACCAGTGCCGCCACCACCCCGGCGATGCGGGCACGGGTCGGGTCGTCGCTGTGCCCATCGTGCACCAGCCGCTCGATGATGGCGTCGCGCACCGCCTGCCGTGCGCGCTCCACGGGGTGCTGCCAGGTCGAACCGAGCAGCACCGGCGCCTCGTCCTTGGGACCGGCGCGCACATAGCCGGTGGCCTGCACGCCCTGCTCCCACATCCAGAGTTCGTAGTCAAACCCGTGGGGGTTGCGCAGGCCGTGCGGCGCTTTCATCCGCACGGTCAGGTCCCAGCGCTCGCCGGCACGCAGGGCGGGCGGCGGGCGCTGCAGGTCGGCCACGCCCGCCGCATCGCGAAACGCGCCGCCGTACCACGCGACCTCGATGCGCGGCGGCAACGGCACGGGCGCGCCCTGCAGCAGCGCGGTCTCCACATCCAGGCGCAGGCGGGTGCCTGCCTCATTGCTTTGGGGCATGGCGGCCACCATGCCGGTGACGCGGATGTCGCGCCCTTCCAGCTGCGGCGACAGCGCCTGGCCCAGGTAGTCGGCAGACCGCAGGCCGCTGCTGCCGAACAGGGCGAGCCCACCGGCCGCAGCGGCCAGTGCCATGGCGGCGATGGGCATCCACCCAAGGTCCGCGGCCCTTGTGCGGCCCACAGCCCATGCTGCCAGCGCAAGAACACACGCAGCCACCAGCAGGACGGCGTACGCGGTGGCGCGCCACAGCGCAGGTTGCTGCAGTTGCAGCGCAGCGCCCGCCACGGCGCCCAGCAGCAGGGCGGGCACCAGCCAGGGCCGGGGTGGGCGTGCAGCCTGTGCGGTGGGCCGTGCGGCCTGCTGTGCCCCCACGCCACCGTCTTGCGCCATGCCGCCGGCCCGGGGTGACGGCCGGGCCGGAACGGCATTAGAAGCGCTTATGTGGGGCATGGGCTGATGCTAATGCGCAGGCAGCGCGCCGCGCCGGTGGCAAGCGCAGTCGGCTGTGTAACACTCGCGGCCACCCGGGCGCTGTCTGCCGGCCGCAACGCCACGCAAGCGCATGCACCTGCGCTCGCACGCACGCCCCGACGTCCACCCCTTTGATCATCAAGGAACCACCATGAGCGTTTACGACAAGCTGACAGAACTCAACATCACCCTGCCACCGGTGTCGGTGCCCGCCGCAGCCTACGTGCCGTTCGTGCAGACCGGCAATCTGGTGTTCCTGTCGGGCCACATCGCCCGCAAGGACGGCAAGCCCTGGGCTGCGCAGTTCGGCCGCGACATCGGCACCGAAGAAGGCAAAACGGCCGCACGCGCAGTGGCCATCGACCTCATGGGCACGCTGCAGGCCGCCTGCGGCGGCGACCTGAACCGGGTCAAGCGCATCGTCAAGCTCATGAGCCTGGTGAACTCCACCGGCGACTTCACCGAGCAGCACCTGGTGACCAATGGCGCCAGCGAACTGCTGGGCCAGGTGTTTGGCGACAAGGGCGTGCACGCACGCAGCGCGTTCGGCGTGGCGCAGATCCCGATGGGTGCCTGCGTCGAGATCGAGCTGATCGCTGAATTGGCCTGATGACTGCCGAGGCCTCGGAGTTCAAGAGCCCCGGGAGCCCTGGAACCCCGCCTTCAGAAGGACTCCCAGTCCTCCTCGGCGCCCTGGGCCAGGGCGGGTGAGCGGGCCGGCGCCGTCTTTGCAGGCGTCTTTGCAGGCGCCTTGGCAGCGGGCTTGCCGGTGGCCTGCGCACCCTGCGTGATGCGCGGCGCGGCGGTCTTGGCCACCGCCATGGGTTGGGATGCGGCAGGCCTTGCGACTGGCTTAGCAGCCGGCGTATGCGCTGCCCGCATCGGCTCCACCGCACCGCCGTAAGCCGCTCCATTGACCTTGAACACCGAGACCACCTGCGCCAGGTGTTCCGCCTGCTCACGCAGGCTCTGGGCCGCTGCCGCACTTTCCTCCACCAGTGCCGCATTCTGCTGGGTCATCTGGTCGAGATTGCCCACGGATTGGTTCACCTGCGTGATGCCTGCGCTCTGCTCGGAAGACGCCGAGGTGATCTCGCCGATCATGTCGGTCACGCTTTGCACCGAGCGAACGATGTCGGTCATGGTGCTGCCTGCGTCGGCCACCAGGCGGGTGCCGGTCTCCACCTTCTCCACCGAGGCGCTGATCAGCACCTTGATCTCCTTGGCGGCTTCGGCGCTGCGCTGCGCGAGGCTGCGCACCTCGCTGGCCACCACCGCAAAGCCGCGGCCCTGCTCGCCGGCACGCGCGGCCTCCACCGCGGCGTTGAGCGCCAGGATGTTGGTCTGAAAAGCGATGCCGTCGATGGTGCCGATGATGTCCGAAATCTTGCGACTGCTCTGGTTGATGTCCTCCATGGTGGACACCACCTGCGTCACCACCGAGCCGCCGCGCTCGGCCACGCCCGTGGCGCTGGCGGCCAGGGTACTGGCCTGGCGGGCACTGGCCGCGCTCTGCGCGATGGTGCTGGTGAACTCCTCCATCGCTGCCGCGGTTTCCTGCAGGTTGCTCGATGTCTGTTCGGTGCGCGCCGACAGGTCATGGTTGCCGGTGGCGATTTCTGCGCTGGCGATGGCAATGCTGTCCGTGCTCTGGCGCACCTGGTGCACCATGCGTCCGAGCGAATCGCTCATCGCATACTGCGAACGCAGCAGGTCCCCGAACTCGTCACCGCGCGTGACCGCTGCCTGCTCGCTCAGGTCGCCCGCAGCGATCTTGGCCGCCAGGTCGTTGGCCTGCGCCAGCGGACGCTGGATGCTGCCAATCAGGTAGTACGCACCGGCGACGATGGCCGCCAGCAAGGCCGCCACTGCGACGGCCGCGATCTTGACGGTGAGCATGCGCGACTCGGCCATGTCGGCCAGGCGCGTTTGAGCGGTCTTTTGCTGCAGGTCCACAAAGTCGCGCAGCGCCGTCAGGTAGGTCGTCACGGCCGGGTTGTAGCTTTGCTTGACCAGCGTGACCGCGTCCTCGGCCTTGCCGTCGGCCTTGAGCTGGCGCGCCTTGCCGCGCAAGTCGATCATGGCCTTGCGTGCATCGGCGATCTTCGCCATCTGCGCCTTGTCTGCATCCGACAGTGTCATGGCCTCGAGCGACTTCTGCACTTCGGTGATCTGGGCCGACGTGGCGGTGATCGCGTCCTTGAATTCGGCCTCGACCGCCGGATCGCTGCTGACGATGAGCGCCTGGGTGCGTGCCGCATTGGTTTCGGTGAGCCCAGCCCAGCGGATGGCGGCCCCGACACGGGCCTGCATCTCGCGGGACACCTCGTCGGCTTCGGCCTGTACCTTGGCCGACCGATAGGCGGAAAAGCCCACCACACCGGCCAGCATGACCACGATGAAGAGGACGGCGAGCCACAGCTTCTGGGCTATTCGGATGCGTTGGAACATCATGTCTCCTCAAGTTGTGGGTTACTTCAGGCAAATCTGCCAATGTCAGCCTTTGATCCGGGAGACTGTTTGCACCGCCAGCCCGCACCTGCTCAGACATTTTTTTACATATGGTGCGCCTGTTCGGCCTTTTCTTCCAATCCGTAGCAACCCGTGATGTGCTGCGACGCAACAAAAAAGCCACCCGGCAGGGTGGCTTCAGGGTGGCTTGATTGGAGCGCCGGTGGCGGTGGGGCGCACGCTCCGCGGGTGGTGTCATTCCACGCGCGTGACGGCCGAGGGCTTGAAGCCCAGGTCCGCCGCCTTGCCCTTGCGCCCCCGCGCAGCGCGGGCGTTGTTCAATGAACGGATCTCCAGCGTCTCGTCGCGCTGCTTGCCACCGCGGCCGATGCCGTCGATGCGGATGCTGCGCGTGTACGCCGCGGCGCCCGCCAGGGTGTCCTTGTCTTCCAGGTCGATCAGCATCAGGCCCCGGCCGCCATTGGCCATGGTTTTCAGTTCGGCGATCTCGAACGTAAGGATGCGCCCGCCCGCCGAGGCGCAGGCCACGTGCGTCGCCGGCGCCAGGGCGGGAACGCTGGTGCTGGACGTCCCCGCGGCGTGGGAGGGCTGGCACAGCGTCTCGCCGTCGCCCAGGGTGATGAACGACTTGCCGCCCTTCTGGCGCGAGACCATGTTCTCGACCGACGCCAGAAAGCCGTAGCCGCCCGAGCCGGCCAGCAGCAGCGAGGCCTGCGCCGGTCCGGCAAAGTAGTACAGCAGCTGCGTGCCCGACTCCAGCTCGATCAGCGTGGTCACCGGCTGGCCGTCGCCCCGCGCGCCCGGCAGCGCCGACACCGGCACGGAATACACGCGCCCGTTGCTGCCGAAGGCCAGCAGCGTGTCGACCGTGCGGCATTCGAAGGTGTTGTACAGGCCGTCGCCGGCCTTGAAGGCAAAGCTGGCGGACTCGTGGCCATGGCCGGTGCGGGCGCGCACCCAGCCCTTTTGCGAGACGATCACCGTCACTGGTTCGTCCACCACCTTGACCTCGGCCACGGCCTTCTTCTCGGCCTGGATCAGCGTGCGGCGCGCGTCGGCAAAGGTCTTGGCATCGGCCTCGATCTCCTTGACCATCAGGCGGCGCAGCGAGCTGGGGTTGTTCAGGATGTCTTCGAGCTTGCCCTGGCTTTCGCGCAGCTCCTTGAGCTCCTGCTCGATCTTGATCGCCTCCAAGCGCGCCAATTGGCGCAGGCGGATTTCAAGGATGTCTTCGGCCTGCCGGTCGCTGAGGTTGAAGCGCGCGATCAGCGCGGCCTTCGGGTCTTCCGCTTGGCGGATGATGGCGATCACCTCGTCGATGTTGAGCAGAACGATCTGCCGCCCTTCGAGGATGTGGATGCGCTCCAGCACCTTGCCCAGGCGGTGCTGCGTGCGGCGGGTGATGGTGGCCTGGCGGAAGGCAATCCACTCTTCCAGCATCTGCCGCAGGGATTTTTGCGTGGGCTTGCCATCGAGCCCCACCATCGTGAGGTTGATAGGGGCCGACGACTCAAGGCTGGTGTGCGCCAGCAGCGCGGTGATGAGTTCCTGCTGCGGCGTCTTGCCGGTCTTGGGCTCGAACACGAGGCGCACGGGCGCGTCCTTGCTGGACTCGTCGCGCACGACGTCCAGCACGGCCAGCATGCTGGCCTTGAGCTGCGTCTGGTCCTGCGACAGCGCCTTCTTGCCGGTCTTGACCTTGGGGTTGGTGATCTCTTCGATCTCTTCCAGCACCTTCTGCGTGCTCACGCCCGGGGGCAGTTCGTTGACCACCAGTTGCCACTGGCCGCGCGCCAGGTCCTCGATCTTCCAACGTGCGCGCACCTTGAGGCTGCCGCGGCCGGTGCGGTAAGCGTCTGCAATGTCGGACGCCGCGCTGATGATCTGGCCGCCGCCCGGGTAGTCCGGGCCCGGCACCAGCGCCATCAGGTCTTCCTGGCTCAGGGCGGGGGTCTTGATGAGCGCAACGCAGGCATCAGCGATCTCGCGCAGGTTGTGGCTGGGGATTTCGGTGGCCAGGCCTACGGCGATGCCGCTGGCGCCGTTGAGCAGCGCGAACGGCAGGCGTGCTGGCAGCTGGCGCGGCTCCTGAACGCTGCCGTCGTAGTTGGGCATGAAGTCGACCGTGCCTTCGTCGATCTCGTCGAGCAGCAGGCCGGTGATGCGCGACAGGCGCGCCTCGGTGTAGCGCATGGCCGCAGCGCCATCGCCGTCGCGGCTGCCGAAGTTGCCCTGGCCGTCGATCAGCGGGTAGCGCTGGGCAAAGTCCTGCGCCATCCGCACGAGTGCGTCGTAGGCCGACTGGTCACCGTGCGGGTGGTACTTGCCCAGCACATCGCCGACCACGCGGGCGCTCTTGACCGGCTTGGCCGCCGTGTTGCGCGTGGGGCCGCTGTAGCCCAGGCCCATGCGGTCCATCGAGAACAAGATCCGCCGCTGCACGGGCTTGAGGCCATCGCACACATCGGGCAGCGCGCGGCCCTTGACGACCGAGAGCGCGTACTCCAGGTACGCGCGCTGGGCGTAGCTGGCCAGGCCCTGGGAATCGCCGCCGTCGTCGGAGGCCGGAAAATCGAGAGTGGGTTGGTCGCTCATTCGTTCTTGTTGGATTCAGATTCAATCGGTGGGGGCGTCTGCGCCACCCGCGTGGGTGGCAGGTTGCCCCGGTTCACGGCGCCGCCCGACAGCTCCATGCGCACGCGGCCCGGCGCGGCGCGCTGGGCCAGCACCGGAGCCGGCGGCTTGAGCTGGTGGTACAGGCCCATGACGGTGCGCACATAGTTTTGCGTTTCCTTGTATGCCGGCACCTTGTTGCCGGCGCGCTGCACCGCGCCCTCGCCCGCGTTGTAGGCCGCCAGCGCCAGGTCCAGCCGCTCGGGAAACATGTCGATCAGGTGGCGCAGGTAGCGCGTGCCCGCAGGCACGTTCACGGCCGGGTCGGCCAGTTTCTTCTCGACCGAGCGCTTGGCGTCGGCACTGACCCCGAAGCGCGTGGCGGTGGCCGGCATCACCTGCATGAGCCCCACCGCACCCTTGGGCGACACGGCGCCCGCGTCGAACCCGGACTCGGTGGCGATCAGGGCCTGGAGCAGTTCATAGTCGATGTCATGCCGGGCCGCTGCCGCGCGCAGATGGTGCTTCACCCGCTTGTAGTCCGGCGCGATGTCGAAAAAGGCCAGCAGCCGCGCGCCTGCCGGGGGCAGCGCGTTCGGCATGGGCGGCGCACCTGCGGGTACATCGCGCGTGGAGTCGAACTCGTTGCCCTTGAAGAACAGGTGGTAGTTGGCATCCACCTGCTCCGGCGCGAAGTGCGTCACGCCGCGCGCGTCGACAAACGCCCACAGGTCGGCCTGGGCCGCGCCATGCGCCAGGCACAGCAGCAGGCCCGCGCACGCCAGGCGCAGGCGGTCAGATGTCGATGTCGACCGCATCGCCATGCAGTTCCATCAGCTCGCGGCGCGAGGCGGCTTCACCCTTGCCCATGAGCTTGGTGATCAGTGCCTCGGTCGCGGCGAAGTCCATGTCGCCCAGCTGCACCGGCATCAGGCGGCGGGTGTCGGGGTTGAGCGTGGTTTCCCACAGGTGCTCGGCGTTCATCTCGCCCAGGCCCTTGAAGCGGCTGACCTGGCACTTCTCGCGCGCCACGCCGTCCTTGGCGCATTTGTCGAGGATGGCGGTGAGCTCGCCCTCGTCCAGCGCATACATCTTGGCTGCAGGCTTCTTGCCGCGCGCCGGCACGTCCACACGGAACAGCGGCGGGCGCGCCACATAGATGTGGCCGGCCTCGATGAGCTTGGGAAAGTGGCGAAAGAACAGCGTGAGCAGCAGCACCTGGATGTGCGAGCCGTCCACGTCGGCGTCACTCAAGATGCAGACCTTGCCGTAGCGCAGGCCCGAGAGGTCGGGCGTGTCGTTCGGCCCATGCGGGTCCACGCCGATGGCCACCGAGATGTCGTGGATTTCGTTGTTGGCGAACAGGCGGTCGCGCTCCACCTCCCAGGTGTTGAGCACCTTGCCGCGCAGCGGCAGGATGGCCTGGCTTTCCTTGTCGCGGCCCATCTTGGCGCTGCCGCCGGCCGAGTCGCCCTCCACCAGAAAGACTTCGTTGTGGGCCAGGTCGCGGCTTTCGCAATCAGTCAGCTTGCCGGGCAGCACGGCTACGCCGGAGCCCTTGCGCTTTTCGACCTTCTGGCCGGCCTTCTGGCGGGTCTGCGCGGCCTTGATGGCCAGTTCGGCCAGCTTCTTGCCGTAGTCGACGTGCTGGTTGAGCCACAGCTCGAGCGCCGGCCGCACGAAGCCCGACACCAGGCGCACCGCATCGCGCGAGTTGAGCCGCTCCTTGATCTGGCCCTGGAACTGCGGGTCCAGCACCTTGGCACTGAGCACGTAGCTCGCGCGGGCGAACACGTCTTCGGGCAGCAGCTTCACGCCCTTGGGCAGCAGGCTGTGCAGTTCGATGAAACTCTTGACCGCGTTGAACAAACCGTCGCGCAGGCCGCTTTCGTGCGTGCCGCCGGCGCTGGTGGGGATCAGGTTGACGTAGCTCTCGCGCATGGGCTGGCCGTCTTCGGTGAAGGCCACGCACCACGACGCGCCCTCGCCCTCGGCAAAGCTCTCGTTGTGGCGGTCGGCAAAGCCCTCGCCTTCGAACAGCGGGATCACCGGCTCGCCGTGCAGCGTCTGCATCAGGTAGTCGCGCAGGCCGCCCTTGTACTGCCAGGTTTGCGTGTCGCGCGTCTTCTCGTTGACGAGCTGCACCGTCACGCCCGGCATCAGCACGGCCTTGCTGCGCAGCAGGTGGGTGAGCTCGCCCATGGGCAGCGCGCTCGACTCGAAATACTTGGCGTCGGGCCACACGCGCACCGAGGTGCCCTGCTTGCGCTCGCCCACTTCCAGGGCGCGCGCCACCAGGGGTTCGATCACGTCGCCGGCAGAAAACACCAGGCGCGCCATCTTGCCTTCGCGGTAGCTGGTGGCTTCGAGCCGGGTGGCCAGCGCGTTGGTGACCGACACGCCCACGCCGTGCAGGCCACCGGAGAAGCTGTACGCGCCGCCCTTGCCCTTGTCGAACTTGCCGCCCGCATGCAGGCGGGTGAACACCAGCTCGATCACCGGCGCCTTTTCTTCGGGGTGCATGCCGAAGGGGATGCCGCGGCCGTCGTCTTCGACGCTCACCGAGCCGTCGGCGTGCAGCGTGACGCGGATCTTCTTGCCGTGGCCGGCCAGGGCCTCGTCGGCGGCGTTGTCCAGCACTTCCTGGATGATGTGCAGCGGGTTGTCGGTGCGGGTGTACATGCCCGGGCGCTGCTTGACGGGCTCCAGGCCCTTGAGCACACGGATGGACCCTTCGGAATATTCACTACTGGCGGACACGGAAGACGGTTTGGCAGACATAGCGGCGGATTGTAGTGCGGCAGCGGGCCAATAGCTGGATGAAAAACCAGTGACGGTAGCACTGTCAAAGACGGTGGTGACGGTCCACGCGGTGCCGGGCCGCGAGAACGGGCCTGCGTTGGATGAACAGTGGGGCCGTTGGGGCCAGTTGCAACACACGAGGGTACTGTCGTGCTGAAGGCGGGGCCGCAACCCCGCTGCCAACTGTATTGGTTACCGGTGTATCAGCGCGTTTCGCCCAATCTGGCTACATTCCTGCGCATGCATATGAATACTCCCAAACTGTCCATGCTCCAGGTGCTCGCCTGCGGCGCGGCCATCGTGACGCTGTCCATGGGTATCCGCCATGGGTTCGGGCTCTGGCTGCTGCCCATCACCCAGGAGATGGGCTGGACGCGCCAGTCGTTCGCGCTGGCCATCGCGATCCAGAACCTGTCCTGGGGCGTGATCGGCATCTTTGCGGGCATGGCGGCCGACCGGTTCGGGGCGTTCCGGGTGCTGATGGGCGGTGCAGTGCTGTACGGCCTGGGCCTGGCGGGCATGGCCCTGTCGCCCACGCCCACGCTGTTTGCGCTGACCGCTGGGGTGCTCATCGGCGCCGCGCAGGCCGGCACCACCTACGCCGTGATCTACGGCGTGCTGGGGCGGCAGATTGCGCCGGAGCGCCGGTCCTGGGCCATGGGCGTGGCAGCCGCGGCGGGATCGTTCGGACAGTTCCTCATGGTGCCGGTGGAGGGCTGGCTGATTGCGGGGCTGGGCTGGCAGCAGGCGCTGCTGGTGCTGTCGATGGCGGTGCTGCTCATCGTGCCGCTGGCCTTCGGCCTGCGCGAGCCGGGCTTCAAGGGAAGCGCACCAGTCAAGCGCGAGCAGACCATCGTGCAGGCGCTGGGCGAGGCGTTCCGCTACCCCAGCTTCAATTTGCTGATGGCCGGGTATTTCGTGTGCGGCTTCCAGGTGGTGTTCATCGGGGTGCACATGCCCAGCTACCTCAAGGACCACGGCCTGTCGCCGCAGGTGGCCAGCTACGCGCTGGCGCTGATCGGCCTGTTCAACGTGCTGGGCACCTACGTGGCCGGCACCCTGGGCCAGCGCATGCCCAAGCGCTACATCCTGGCCTTCATCTACTTCGCCCGTGCCGCGGTGATCACCGTGTTCCTGATCGTGCCGCTGTCGCCGATGTCGGTATATGTGTTCTCCGCCGTGATGGGCACGCTGTGGCTGTCGACCATTCCACCCACCAACGCCACCATCGCCCAGATCTTCGGCGTGCAGCATCTGTCGATGCTGGGCGGCTTCGTGTTCTTCAGCCACCAAATCGGCAGCTTTCTGGGCGTGTGGCTGGGTGGCTACCTCTATGACGCGACGGGCAGCTACGATATCGTCTGGTACATCGCCATCGGGCTCGGGGTGTTTGCCGGCCTGGTGAACCTGCCGGTCAAGGAAAGCCCCATCGCGCGCAGCACGCCCCAACCCGCCTGACCATGACACCTCAAGCCGCCGCCCCCAGACCCGCGTCCGCCGACGCACCGGCCAAGCCTGCGCGTGCGCTGCGCTGGCTGGCCGGTGCGGTGGCGGTGCTGGCCTGCCTGGCGGTGTTCGGCCTGTACACGGCGCCGGACTTCATGGTGATGCTGGCCGACCAGATGTGGGCCTGCTTCTGAGCTGCGCAGGCCGGGCCTGCCCCGGGGATTCAAGTCTTTTTGGCTGCTACCGCGCTTCTGACTAGCGCTAGCAGCTATTATTTTCATAGCATATGCACGGTCATGAACTGGCGTCCGAATGGGTGCGCCGCTGGAGCCACCTGATCGCCCCTGGCAGCACCGCCCTGGATGTGGCCTGCGGTGCGGGCCGCCACCTGCGCTGGCTGCGCGGCCTGGGCCACGCGGTGGTGGGCGTGGACCGCTCGGTTGAGGCCTTGGCAGCCTGCGAGGGGCTCGGCGAGTTGCTGCTGGCGGACATCGAAGCAGGGCCGTGGCCCTTGGCGGGGCGCCAGTTCGGCGCCGTGGTGGTCACCCACTATCTGTGGCGGCCGCTGCTGCCCGTCATCGTGCAGAGCGTGGCGCCGGGTGGCGTGCTGATCTACGAAACCTTTGCGCAGGGCAACGAAACCGTGGGGCGCCCTGCCCGGCCTGAATTCCTGCTGCAGCCGGGCGAATTGCTCGCGGCCTGCGCGCCGCTGCGCACTGTGGCGTACGAGGATGGCTTCCTGCAAGATCCCGGCCGTTTCGTGCAGCGCATCACATCGGTACGGGAACTCCCGCACGCGGGGAGTCCGCCCCGGCACCCTTTGGTCTCGCCGCCTAGTTAGAATGCTCTTTTACCGTTTTACAACGCGGACATGACCCTCCCCAGCGCCCCCCTTACCGGCAGCATCGTCGCCCTCGTCACCCCCATGCACGAGGACGGCAGCGTGGACTACCCCACCCTGCGCAAACTGATCGACTGGCACATCGCCGAAGGCACCGACTGCATCGGCGTGGTGGGCACCACGGGCGAGTCGCCCACGGTCAACGTTCAGGAGCATTGCGAGATCATCCGCGTCGCCGTGGAGCAGTCTGCCAAGCGCGTGCCCATCATGGCCGGCTGCGGCGCCAACTCCACCGCCGAAGCGATCGAGCTGGCCAAGTTCGCGCGCGGCGTGGGCGCCGACAGCCAGCTGCAGGTCGTGCCCTACTACAACAAGCCCACGCAAGAGGGCCAGTTCCAGCACTTCAAGGCGATTGCCGAAGCCACGGGCGACCTGCCCGTGGTGCTGTACAACGTACCCGGCCGCTCCGTGGCCGATATGCAGCACGACACCGTGCTGCGCCTGGCCGAAGTGCCCGGCATCATCGGCATCAAGGAAGCCACCGGCAACATCGAGCGCGCCCAGTGGCTCATCCGCGATGTGCCCGAAGGCTTTGCGGTGTACTCGGGCGACGACCCGACCGCCGTGGCCCTGATGCTGTGCGGCGGCCACGGCAACATCAGCGTGACGGCCAACGTGGCACCGCGCCTGATGCACGAACTGTGCGTGGCCGCGCTGGCAGGTGATGCCAAGCGCGCACTGCAGATCCAGTTCCAGCTGATGCCCGTGCACAAGAATCTGTTCGTCGAAGCCAACCCCATCCCGGTCAAGTGGGCCATGGCCCGCATGGGCCTGTGCGGTGGCACCATGCGCCTGCCCATGACTCCCTTGTCCAGCGGCAACGAAGCCATCGTCGAATCTGCGCTGCGCACGAGCGGCCTGATCTAATCCGGGCCGCGCCCGCACCTGACACTTCAAGGATTTCCGCGTGAATGCTGCTACCACCCGCCTGAGCCTGCTGGCCGTTGCCATGGCCCTGTCCGCCTGCGCCGCCCTCGAAGGCGACAAGATCGACTACAAGAGCGCCACCAAGGGCTCGACCCTCGAAGTCCCGCCCGACCTGACCCAGCTGTCGCGCGACTCGCGCTACGCCGTGCCCGGCGGCGCCGTGTCGGCCGCTGCCATGCAGGCGGGCCAGGCGGCGCAGCCGTCCGGCACCGCCAACGCCGCGGCCCTGCAACTGGGCGACGTGCGCATCGAGCGCGATGGCAACCAACGCTGGCTGGTGGTCAACCGCCCGGCCGACAAGCTCTGGGAACCGGTGCGCGACTTCTGGCAGGAAAGCGGCTTCAACCTGGAGCAGGCCGACGCCAACGTGGGCATCATGGAAACCGACTGGGCTGAAAACCGCGCCAAGCTGCCGCAGGACTTCATCCGCTCGACCCTGGGCAAGCTGCTCGACTCGCTGTATTCCACCGGCGAGCGCGACAAGTTCCGCACCCGCCTGGAGCGCAATGCCAACGGCGGCACCGAGATCTACATCACCCACCGCGGCATGATCGAGGTCTACGGCACTGCCACCAAGGACAACACGGTGTGGCAGCCCCGCCCCTCCGACCCGGAGCTGGAAACCGAATTCCTGCGCCGCCTGATGGTCAAGCTCGGCGTGAGCCAGGAGCAATCCAAGGCCGTGGTGGCCGCACCCGCACCGCGCGCGCAGTCTGCCCGCATGGCCACGGTGGACAACAAGCCCGTGGTCCAGCTGGACGAAGGCTTCGACCGCGCATGGCGCCGCGTGGGCCTGGCACTGGACCGCACCGGCTTCACCGTGGAAGACCGCAACCGCAACGAAGGCACGTACTTCGTGCGCTATGTCGCCCCCAACGCCGACAAGAAGGAACCCGGGTTCTTCGGCAAGCTGTTCAGCGGCTCGTCGTCGGCCACGCCACCGCTCAAGTTCCGCATCGTCGTGCGCAGCCAGGGCGAGTCCAGCACGGTGTCGGTGCTCAACGAAGCCGGCGTACCCGAATCGTCGGCCAACGCCGAGCGCATCGTGCGCGTGATCGCGGACGACCTCAAGTAACCACCAGCCGCATCGCCGTGGAGTCTGGGCGGGTCCCCGTGGCCCGCACCGCTCCACGGGCGCCTGACCGGGATGACCATCTCGTCCGGGCACCACACTTAAAACACTCCCCATGCTGCGCTTCAAGAACCTGGGGAGTGGCAGCACCGGCAATGCCACCGTGGTCGAAGGCCGCAGCGACACCCAGGTGCGCCGCCTCCTGATCGACTGCGGCTTCGGCATTCGCCAGTTACAGGGTCGCCTGGCACAGGCACAGCTGCAGATCGAAGACCTCCACGCTGTCTTCATCACCCACGAACACTCCGACCACATCGGCTGCGCGCAAACCGTGGCCCTGCGCTACCGCATCCCGGTGTGGATGAGCCAGGGGACCCACGCGGCGCTGGGTGCGCCGGACTTCGGCGACATGCTGCGCATTGCGCACGACATGGCGCCCATCGACCTGGGCACCTTCGAGGCGCGGCCCTTCACGGTGCCCCACGATGCCCGGGAGCCATTGCAGCTGCGCTGCTCCGATGGGGCAGCGCACCTGGGCGTGCTGACCGACCTGGGCCATGCCAGCGACCACGTGCTGCAGCAGCTGCAGGGCTGCCATGCGCTGATGATCGAAGCCAACCACGACCCCGCCATGCTGCAGGCGTCCCGCTACCCGCTGTTTCTCAAGCGCCGGGTGGGCGGCCCGTATGGCCACCTGGCCAATGGCGTCACGGCCGACATCCTGCGGGCAGTGCGACATACCGGCCTGCAGACCATCGTTGCCGCCCACCTGAGCTCCACGAACAACGCACCCGCCATCGCCCGCGAGGCATTGGCCCCCGCCCTCGACTGGCCCACGGAAGCCATCCAGGTGGCATGCCCCACGGCCGGCACGCCCTGGCTCGATGTCATCGCGACCCGCGCTGCGGCGGCGTGACCTGAAACCCGCGCAGGAGCTGCGGACGCGGTCGTGTCTTCCAACGGCCGCCCACAGGCCTTCACCAAGGCTTCGTGGCCACGGCAGGTGCAAGCGCCTGCGCTGGGCAGATCAACGACGGACCCACTCCGGATGAAAGCAGGCCGAGCCCCAAAAACAAAAAAGCCCCGACCTTGCGGTACGGGGCCTTGCAGCGATGGCCGGTTCTTCAACCAGCCAGCACCTGCAGCGAATTACTTGGCTGCGGAAGCGGCAGTTGCAGCAGCGGCGGCAGCGTCAGCAGCGGCCTTAGCAGCGTCAGCTGCAGGAGCGGCTGCGTCGGAAGCAGCAGGTGCTGCTTCAGAGGCAGCTGGAGCGGCAGGAACAGCCTCAGCAGCAGGAGCCACTGGTGCTGGAGCAGGAGCTTCCACAGGAGCTGGTGCTGGAGCAGGAGCGGGTTCTTCCTTCTTGCCGCAAGCGGCGAGGGCTGCAGCAGCGATCAGGGCGGCCAGAACGAGGGAGTTCTTCATTGGATTTTCCTAGTTGGACAAAGTATCTTGAAAAGCCACGGCGTCAGGCTCTTGGAAGCCGCTGTACGCGTTGGCACAATGCACTTGGCTTGCACCTTTTTGGCGCAGCCGCCGATTATATTGGTATTTAGTCAATACTGACTAACACTGACGAAAGCTTTACAAGCCATTGACATCCGCGACCCCTGGTCACGGCACTCACAAACCCAGCGTGGAAGCGGGGAAACCGGGCGTGCTTTTGCTGCGCAGCCACTCGTTGAGCGTCTCGCGCAGCAGCACGCGGCGTTCGGGCTCCGGGCCGGTCACCCCCACGCAGCGTTCAGGGTCGAGCCGGTGCATCACCCACTGCGGCGACCACAGCACGCTGGGGATGTCCAGCGGGTCCGCCGAGGCGCTGCGCCGGCAGGTGATGATGTGGTCCCAGGTACTGCGCCAACGGACAAACCGTGCGTGGCGGCGCACCACGTCGTCAAAATTGCCCGCGAGCATGGTGAACCGCCGGCTGCCATGGGCCCATTCCTGCAGCAGGTCGGCCACGCTGCGCTCACCCAGCGGCCAGTCGTGAAAGTTCGCATCGCTGATGACGATTTCCTGCCAGCCATCGCGCACGGCCGTGGCCAACGCGTCCCGCACCATTTGCCGAAAGTCCTCGCGGCTGCTGAACCGGCCTGCGGGCAGGATGGGCAGCACGGGGTGGGGCGAAGGGGATGAAGGCGTATCGCTCATGCAGGGTCTCCGGTGAATGGCTCGATCGACCGATCCGTCAGCCAGCTTGCTCCGTCCAGGCATGCGCCCATCCGTCATCGCACCAGGACGACAGCAGCTCGAGCGCGTCGTCGCTGGCCTTGGCCAGCTCGCGCGCCGTCAACTGGCGCTGGTCGGCCAGGCGGCGCATCAGGGTGGCATCGCGGCCTGCGGCGCGGTAGCTCTCGCCATTGATGAACACATGGTGCGCGTCGTACATCATGCGGCTCTTGCGGTCCAGGCGCACGCCTTCCAGCATCACGCGCGTGTCGCCGGGTTCGAACCACACGCTCGCCTTGGGCTCGGTCAGGTATTCGCCCAGCGCGCGCTCCAGCACCAGCGGCTCCGCCAAGGCCTTGGCCAGCGCCTCGCGGGCAAAGTCGGTCAGGCCTGCCGGGATGGCCGCAGGCTGTGCGACCGCCTCTTGCCCGGCATCGCGGTACAGCGATGGCGGGCCCTCCCCGTCGCCTGCATCCTCGGCCAGGCGCACCAGCAGCTCCTGGGCAAGCTCGGCACGCGCAGGCGCGCGGAAGCCGATGGAATAGGTCATGCACTCCCCTTCGGCAATGCCGTCGTGGGCGTAGCGGGGAGGCAAATACAGCATGTCACCCGGCTCCAGCACGAACTCTTCCTCGGGCTCGAACTGGGCCAGCACCTTGAGGGGAATGTCGTCGCGCAGGCTCAGATCCTTCTGGCGCCCGATGCGCCAGCGGCGTTTGCCGTGGGCCTGCAGCAAGAACACGTCGTAGCTGTCGAAATGCGGCCCCACGCCGCCGCCGTGGGAGGCATAACTGATCATGAGGTCGTCGAGCCGCGCCTCGGGCACGAAGCGGAACTGCTGCATCAGCGCATGCACGGCATCGTTGTGCAAATCCACGCCCTGCACCAGCAGGGTCCAGTCGGGCTGCTGCAGCGCAGGCAAGGCCCTGCGGCTGAAGGGCCCGTGGCGCAGCTTCCAGACGCCTTTGACCAACTGCACCAGGCGCGACTCCACCCCCTCCTGCGCAGCCAGCGAGAAAAGGTCGGCCCGCAGCACGGGCGCCTGAAACTGGGGAATGGCCTGGCGCACCAGCAACGGCTTTTTTTGCCAGTGGCGGCGCATGAACTGCGCAGGGGTCAGACCGCCGAGCAGGGAAAGGGGTTGCTGGATATCCATGGAAGCGGTCCGCCCCGAGCGACAGGGCCTTTGATCAAACTGCGACAATTCTCCTATGGAAATTACCCAACAATGCGTGGTCGCGCTGACCTGGACACTGAAAGACACCCTGGGCGAAGAACTTGACGTTCTGGACGAACCGGTGGAATTCTTGGTGGGCGGAGACGACCTTCTGCCCCGTATCGAAGAAGCACTGCAAGGCCACGGCCCCGGCGCTGCCCTGCAACTGCACCTGGAGCCAGAGGACGCCTTTGGCGACTTCGATGACCAGTTGCTCTTCCTGGAGCCGCGATCGCTCTTCCCGGCAGAGATCGAGGAAGGCATGACCTTTGAAGGCACCGCCCTGCCCGACGGTTG
Organism: Acidovorax sp. NPDC077693; assembly: GCF_044542805.1. Taxonomy (NCBI): domain Bacteria; kingdom Pseudomonadati; phylum Pseudomonadota; class Betaproteobacteria; order Burkholderiales; family Comamonadaceae; genus Acidovorax; species Acidovorax sp. NPDC077693. The sequence goes on from NZ_JBITVD010000018.1 coordinate 87,190, forward strand.
CAACCCCGACGCGCCGCGCAACGCGCTGTACACCGTGGCGGAAATCTACCCGGAGCACGTCGTGCTGGACGGCAACCATCCGCTGGCAGGGATTGCGCTGCGCCTGCAGCTCACGGTTCAGGCCGTGCGGGAGGCGAGCGAAGAGGAAATTGGACGGGGCACGGCAGGCACCGGCTTCTTCCGCGTGCAGCCGCAGGCGCCGGGCGGCTCGATGCTGCACTGATGGCTGTCAGGTGCTGGAAGGTGAGGCCCCTTCAAGCACCCGACACCCAGAGGTATGTGCAGGTCAGACGCGCGAGATCTGGCCGTTGTACAGGCGAACGCGGTCGCCAATGCGCAGGTCGCCGGGGTTCGCGACGTCGTAGACACGGTAGCCGCCCTGATCCAGTTGGACGGACAGGCGGTAGCCCTGGGCTTCCTGGTTGTTGTAGTTGCGGCCTTCGATGGCGTTGCCGGCTACGGCACCACCGATGATGCCCACACCCGTCGCGGCAGCGCGACCGGAGCCCTTGCCGATCTGGTTACCCAGCACGCCACCCACCACCGCACCGATCACGGCGCCAGCGCCGGACGTCTGGCCTTGACCGCGGCTCTGCAGGACTTCGATGTTGGAGACACGGCCGTACTCGGTGCCTTGCGGGTTGTTGGGGTAGGACGGCGCGGTCTGATAGCCGCCAGAGTACCCGCCGGAGTATTGGGGCGCAGGAGCGGATTGGTTGTGGCCACACGCTGTGAGGGAAGCAGCCAGCACGACGGCACCGGCAACAGCGAAGGAACGGGTCATTTGCAACATATTCATCTCCTAAGGTCAGATTCAGGGCAAGCAAGGTATCAAGCACGGTACGCAGGCATCACGCCTTGCAACACACCATCATTGGAACAACGCCCCAAGCCTACCCAGCGTAGACGCAGAGACCACGCTCCTGTGCGTAACAGACCCTTAGAAAAGTAAGCGCCGTCTTACATCTTCACCTGTCCTGCATCGCTTTCAGGACTTGCCCGTGGAGCCGTAGCCACCCTCGCCGCGTTCCGTGGCTGCGAACTCCGTCACCACATTGAACTGCGCCTGCACCACCGGCACGATGACCAGTTGCGCCAGGCGTTCCATGGGCTCCAGGGTGAAGGCCGTGCTGCTGCGGTTCCACGCACTCACCATGAGCTGCCCCTGGTAATCGCTGTCGATCAGGCCCACCAAGTTGCCCAGCACGATGCCGTGCTTGTGGCCCAGGCCGGAGCGCGGAAGGATGAGCGCCGCGTAGCCGGGGTCCTTGAGGTACACCGAGATGCCCGTGGGCACCAGTTGCCACGCGTTGGGCTGCAGGGTGAGCGGTGCATCCAGGCAGGCCCGCAGGTCCAGCCCTGCGCTGCCGGGCGTGGCGTAGGTGGGCAACTGGTCCGCCATGCGCGGGTCGAGAATCTTGACATCAATCTTCACTGCGGTTTCTTCTTTCCTGTTTGCTTGCGTTGCTGGGCGACCCGCCGCAGTCGGTCTTGCAATGCGTCTGTGCCAAAGCCCGCCGCATCTTGACTGGTGGCGATGATCTTCGGCGCCGACTCGATCAACCAGCCGAGCCCCCACCAGATGCTCGCCATGACCACGAGGCCGGGCAGTGAGCCCTGGCTGAAAATGAACAGCGCAATGCCGTGGATCACGATCAAAAGCAGCAGCACGGGCCGAACGATACGCAGCAGACCGAGGAACGGCAGCATCGCCTGGGCCAGGTCCGGGGGCACGATCTGCCCCGCTGCGCGTGCGGCGTCCGATGCCTGGGATTTGCTCGCGGCGGTGCTTCGGATGGACGCCACAGGCACCGCTCTCGCCGCCCTGGCGGCATTCGCCGCGGCCGGTGCGGTCAAGCGCTCCACGTAGCTTGCAAAATCGCCATCGGGCGGCGTGTCCCACTCGGGCTTGGTGGCACCAGTCTTCATGTGGCCTCCTGGATGGCTGTGTCAGAACGTGTTCGCGTCTCAGGCCCGCGCAGGCGGCAGGCGTGCCGCGATGTCCTGGATGAGCTGCTGGGCCAGCACGCGCTTGGAGGCGCGGGGCAGCTCCCGGTGCCCCTTCTGGTCGACCAGCAGCAAGGCATTGTCATCCTGCCCGAAGGTTGCCGGGCCGATGTTGCCCACCAGCAGCGGCACGCCCTTGCGTGCGCGCTTGGCCGTGGCATGGGCCAGCAGGTCGTGGCTTTCTGCCGCGAACCCCACGCAGAACAGGCTGCCGTCCACAGCGCGTGCAGACTGCGCCACGCGGGCCAGGATGTCGGCGTTCTCGACGAAGCCGAGGGTCGGCGTCTGGCCGGAACCATCCTTCTTGATCTTCTGGGCCGACGGCGCAGCGGGGCGCCAGTCGGCCACGGCGGCAGTTGCTATGAAAACCGAAGCATCCTGCGCCCGCTGCTCCACCGCCACCAGCATGTCCTGGGCCGACTGCACATCCAAACGGCCCACGCCGCGCGGCGTGGGCAGGTGCACCGGGCCGGCCACCAGGGTGACATCCGCACCCGCTTCGCGCGCAGCCCGCGCGATGGCAAACCCCATCTTGCCGCTCGACAGGTTGGTGATGCCCCGCACCGGGTCGATGGCTTCGAAGGTGGGGCCCGCCGTGACCAGCACCTTGCGGCCCGCCAGCACCTTGGGGGCGAAGAACGCGATCACTTCTTCGAGCAATTCGGCCGGCTCCAGCATCCGGCCGTCGCCCGTCTCGCCGCAGGCCTGGTCGCCATTGCCCACGCCCAGCACCACGGCGCCGTCCTGCGCCACCTGGGCCAGGTTGCGCTGTGTGGCGGGGTGGGCCCACATTTCGCGGTTCATGGCGGGCGCCACCAGCAGCGGCACGCGCTGCACCGGGCGCGCCAGGCACATCAAGCTGAGCAGCTCGTCCGCCCTGCCCTGCACCAGGCGGGCGATGAAGTCCGCGCTGCACGGCGCAATCAGGATCGCGTCGGCCTCGCGGCTCAGGTTGATGTGGGGCATGTTGTTGGGCTCGCGCGCATCCCACTGCGAGCCATACACCGTGCGGCCGGACAGCGCCTGCATGGTCACCGGGGTGATGAACTGCTCTGCCGCCTCGGTCATCACCACCTGCACGGTGGCCCCTGCCTTGATGAGCTGGCGGCACAGATCGGCCGACTTGTAGCAAGCCACGCCTCCACTCAGACCCAGAACCATGTGTTTGCCAGCGAGCTCATTCATGCGGCGAATTTAGCAGACGGTATGCCCCCCTGCCGGCGGGGGGCTGGCGGGGGGGCATCTATAATCCCAATTTCCCACCACCAAAAAAGACATGACCAAATTTGTCTTCGTCACCGGCGGTGTGGTGTCTTCCCTGGGCAAGGGAATCGCCTCAGCCTCCCTTGCCGCGATTCTCGAATCGCGCGGACTCAAAGTCACCCTCATCAAGCTTGACCCCTACATCAACGTAGATCCGGGCACCATGTCGCCGTTCCAGCACGGCGAGGTTTTCGTGACCGACGACGGCGCAGAAACCGACCTCGACCTGGGCCACTATGAGCGTTTCATCGAAACGCGCATGAAGAAAACCAACAACTTCACCACGGGCAAGATCTACCAGTCCGTGCTGGAGAAAGAGCGTCGCGGCGACTACCTGGGCAAGACCGTTCAGGTCATCCCGCACGTGACCAACGAAATCCAGGAGTTCATCAAGCGCGGCGCCGGCATCGGCACGCCCGATGCCGTGGATGTGGCCATCGTCGAGATCGGCGGCACTGTGGGCGACATCGAATCGCTGCCGTTCCTGGAAGCCGTGCGCCAGATGAGCCTGCGCATGGGCCCCAACAATGCGGCGTTCGTGCACCTGACCTACCTGCCCTGGATCGCCGCGGCCGGTGAGCTCAAGACCAAGCCCACCCAGCACACCGTGCAGAAGCTGCGCGAGATCGGCATCCAGGCCGACGCCCTCTTGTGCCGCGCAGACCGCCGCATTCCCGAGGAAGAGCGCGCCAAGATCTCGCTGTTCACCAACGTGCCCGAATGGGGCGTGATCAGCATGTGGGACGTGGACACCATCTACAAGGTGCCCCGCATGCTGCACGAACAGGGGCTCGATGGCCTCATCTGCGACAAGCTGCGCCTGAACACGCCGCCCACCAGCCTCAAGCGCTGGGACGACCTGGTGCACGAAACCGAGCATCCGCAGGGCGAAGTCACCATCGCCATGGTGGGCAAGTATGTGGATCTGTCGGACAGCTACAAGTCTGTCAACGAAGCACTGCGCCACGCCGGCATGCGCAACCATGTGCGCGTGAAGATCGACCACGTCGACTCCGAGACCATCGAGAGCGCCGACGCTGCCGCCAAGCTCGCAAAGTACGACGCCATCCTGGTGCCGGGCGGCTTCGGCGCCCGCGGTGTGGAAGGCAAGATCGCCACCGCCCAGTTCGCACGCGAGCACAAGGTCCCTTACCTGGGTATCTGCCTGGGCATGCAGGTCGCGACCATTGAGTACGCACGCCACGTGGCCGGCCTGGCCAACGCCAACAGCACCGAGTTCGATGCCACCACCCCGCACCCCGTGATCGCGCTGATCACCGAGTGGAAGGATGCCGACGGCACCATCAAGACCCGCAACGAGAACTCCGACCTGGGCGGCACCATGCGCCTGGGCGCGCAGAGCTCCGACGTGTCGGCCGACACCCTGGCGCACACGATCTACGGCGACGTGGTGACCGAGCGTCACCGCCACCGCTACGAAGCCAACGTGAACTATCTCGACCAGCTGCGCGAAGCCGGCCTCGTGATCTCGGCGCTGACCCAGCGCGAGCAGTTGACCGAGATCGTCGAGCTGCCCCAGGCCGTGCACCCCTGGTTCATCGGCGTGCAGTTCCACCCCGAATTCAAGTCGACGCCATGGAACGGCCACCCGCTGTTCAATGCCTTCATCAAGGCAGCCGTCGAACACCACCAAGCGGCTGTCAAAGCCTGATGGGAGACCTATGCAGCTGTGCGGATTCAACGTCGGCCTGGACCAGCGCTTCTTCCTGATCGCGGGTACCTGTTCCATCGAAGGCCTGGACATGTCGCTCGACGTGGCCGGCCAACTCAAGGAAGCCTGCGCACCGCTGGGCATTCCGCTGATCTACAAGGGCTCGTTCGACAAGGCCAACCGCTCGTCCGGCTCCAGCAAGCGCGGCGTGGGGCTGGACGCGGGCCTGAAGATCCTCGATGAAGTGCGCCGCCAGCTGCAGCTACCCATCCTGACCGACGTGCACGACACCTCGCACGTGGCCGAGGTGGCCAGCGTGGTCGATGTGCTGCAGACCCCGGCCTTCCTGTGCCGCCAGACGGACTTCATCCGCGCGGTGGCCCAGTCCGGCAAGCCGGTGAACATCAAGAAGGGCCAGTTCCTCGCGCCCTGGGACATGAAGAACGTCATCGACAAGGCCCGCGCTGCTGCTAGCGAAGCGGGCCTGTCGGAAGACCGCTTCCTGGCCTGCGAACGCGGCGTGAGCTTTGGCTACAACAACCTGGTGGCCGACATGACCAGCCTGGCCGAGATGCGCAACTCCGGCGCGCCGGTGGTGTTCGACGTGACCCACTCGGTGCAAAAGCCCGGCGGCCTGGGCGCCGTCAGCGGCGGCGCGCGGGACATGGTGCCGGTGCTGGCCCGCGCCGGCGTGGCCGTGGGCGTGGCGGGGCTGTTCATGGAAACCCATCCCCGTCCCGCAGAGGCGTGGTCGGACGGACCGAACGCCGTGCCTTTGAAGCACATGAAGGCGTTGCTGGAGACGCTGGTGGCCCTGGACCGCGTTGTGAAGGCACAGCCTCTGCTTGAAACTGATTTCGAGTGAGCTCATTTTTCAGCGTGCACTTCACAGATCTGTCGCCAGCGTAGCCATACAGCAGCACCTAGAAGCTATGAGTGCACCTCAGTTCGACCTGTCTGCACGAGACCAGAAGGCAACTTCGAACATGGCAAACGGGAGCGCCGTCATGCGCACTGCCGGACAAAAAACGCCGATGCGGCCGCTATGGAGAATCGTGCTGTTTGGCATGTATGCGGCGGGCCTGTTCCTGCTGGTGCTGTTTGGCGGAAACGAACACGACTGGATGCTGCAGATGGACCCGAGCCTTGAGGAAGGCTCCATCGAGAGCAACGGCAACCGGCAATTATTTACCGGACTGGTCTTCGCCTCCATTTGCGTCACGCAAGGTTTAGCCATCGCCACAGCGGCATCGACGGGCCAAAAAATTCTTTCTGGATCATTGATCGTTCTCGCATGCGCAATTTGGTTTGTTTTGTCGTTCAACGCTTGAGATGAATCAGAGCGCCCTGATGGACTGCGGCAGAATGCTGCGCTTGCTACTCGCAGGTCCTGTCACCCGTATTTCTCCCACAAGCAACTTTGGAGCCTGAGACATGAGCAGTGGTTACGTCATCGCATCCGTCACCGTCACCAACCCCACGCAGTACGAGGAGTACCGCAAGTGGAGCACGCTGGCCATGCAGGCCCACGGCGCCGAAGTGTGCGTGCGCGGCGGCAAGGTCGAAGTGCTGGAAGGCGACTGGAACCCCGGCCGTACCGTGATCCTCAAGTTCGCGAGCTTCGACGCGGCCCGCGCGTTCTACGACACGCCCGAGTACCAGAAAGCCAAGGCCGCGCGCGAAGGCGCGGCCATCATGCGCATGGTCTGCGTGGAAGGCGTCTGAGCGCACTGGCGTCCCGTCGCCGGTCGGGTTGTACCCTGTTCGTACCTGCCCGGCCAGACCACTATCAAATCAGTAGCATAGAATGACCACAGACGTGCCGCAGCGGCCATCCAGCGCCTGAAGAAGCCCGTCTTGCCCGTCTGAACGAATTTCAAAAACCTCAAGGAAAATCATGAGTGCCATTGTTGACATCGTAGGCCGCGAAGTGCTGGACAGCCGCGGCAACCCCACCGTCGAATGCGACGTGTTGCTGGAGTCGGGCGTGATGGGCCGCGCAGCCGTGCCCTCGGGCGCATCCACCGGCAGCCGCGAAGCCATTGAAATGCGCGACGGTGACAAGGGCCGCTACCTGGGCAAGGGCGTGCTCAAGGCTGTGGAGCACATCAACACCGAGATCTCCGAAGCCGTGCTGGGCCTGGATGCCTCCGAGCAGGCTTTCCTGGACAAGACGCTGATCGACCTCGATGGCACCGAGAACAAGGGCCGCCTGGGCGCCAACGCCATGCTGGCCGTTTCCATGGCCGTGGCCCGCGCCGCGGCTGAAGAGTCCGGCCTGCCGCTGTACCGCTACCTGGGCGGCATGGGCGCCGTGCAGTTGCCCGTGCCGATGATGAACGTGATCAACGGCGGCGCGCACGCCAACAACAGCCTGGACCTGCAGGAGTTCATGATCATCCCCGTGGGCGCCCCCACCTTCCGCGAAGCCGTGCGCTGGGGCGCCGAAGTGTTCCACGCCCTCAAGAAGATCCTGCACGACAAGGGCATCAGCACCGCCGTGGGCGACGAAGGCGGCTTCGCCCCCAGCGTCGAGAACCACGAAGCGGCCATCCGCCTCATCCTGCAGGCCATCGAAGCCGCAGGCTACACGGCCGGCGAGCAGATCGCCCTGGGCCTCGATTGCGCGGCCAGCGAGTTCTACAAGGACGGCCACTACGTGCTGGAAGGCGAAGGGGGCCTGAAGCTCACCGCCCAGCAATGGACGGACATGCTGGCAGCCTGGGTCGACAAGTACCCGATCATCAGCATCGAAGACGGCATGCACGAAGGCGACTGGGACGGCTGGAAGCACCTGACCGAACGCCTGGGCGACAAGGTGCAGCTGGTGGGCGACGACCTGTTCGTGACCAACACCAAGATCCTCAAGGAAGGCATCGACAAGGGCATCGCCAACTCGATCCTGATCAAGATCAACCAGATCGGCACGCTGACCGAGACGTTCGCCGCCATCGAAATGGCCAAGCGCGCCGGCTACACCGCCGTGATCTCGCACCGCTCGGGCGAAACCGAAGACAGCACCATTGCCGACATCGCCGTGGGCACCAACGCCGGGCAGATCAAGACCGGCTCGCTGTCGCGCTCGGACCGCATCGCCAAGTACAACCAGCTGCTGCGCATCGAAGAAGACCTGGGCGAAATCGCGTACTACCCTGGCCGCGCCGCGTTCTACAACCTGAAATGACGCTTGCCCTGAGCCGCTTCGCGTCTTCCCCCTCTCCTGCGGGAGGGGGACGCACCCCCTGGCCCGGCCAAGCCGGCTCCACGGGTGCGCTGATGTGGAGCGCGCCCAGGGCGTGCGTTGCGCCCCTGCGCGCAACGAGTGGGCTGTGCCGCCCTGGCGGCCCGGCAGCGCCACACTGACCCACCCACCGCCTGAGTCATGGGTTCACGTATCGTGCCTGTCATCCTGCTGGCCTTGCTGGCAGCGCTGCACGCCCAGCTCTGGCTGGGGCGTGGCAGCGTGCCGCGCGTCAACGAGATGCAGCGGCAGATCGATGTGCAAAAGGCCGCCAACGACCAGGCGCGGCAGGCCAACGAGCGCTTGTCCTCCGAGGTGCACGACCTGAAGGAGGGCCTGGACATGGTGGAAGAAAAAGCACGCAGCGAGCTGGGCATGGTCAAGCCCAACGAGGTGTATGTGCAGTTCACGCCGCGCTGAGCCCACGCTGCGCCCTCTGTGGTGCCGGTGATGCCGGTGGTGCCTGTGTGGGTGGTTGGAGCTGTTACCTGCAGAGGGGCGCGCACTGCAGACCTCGCGTGCACCGCTCAAGAATTGTCTGCGCACGCTCCCCCTGACCGTGTTTATTCTTCCCGCTCAATGCCCCAAAGCTGCCGCATGACGGGCGGCATCCACCCCAGGCCCATTGCACCGTGACTTCTCCGCCTTCCGTCATCCTGCTGGGCGCGCCCGGTACCGGCGTGCAGACGCTCTGTGCAGCGCTGGAGCGGCACCCAGCCACCACATCGGTGCGCCTGGCGTGGGGCCACATGCTGGATGCCACGGCAGACCCGGCGGCGACCGCCGACGCGGCGGGCACCACGGTGTTGCTGATGGGCCTGGATCAACCCTGCCCGGACAGCGACCGGCGCGCCCAGGAGGCCGCCGACGCGGAGCTGCGATCAGCACTCGCACGCGCGGGCATCAGCTACCGGGTGGTGTATGGACAGGGTGCACATAGACTCACCAGTGCACTCAACGCTATAAAAAGCATAGCGACAAGCGCTTATCCATCAAGCGGTAGCGGCCATTTTGAACCCGATACGGACCCATCCGCCACCCGCACGGCAAGGCTGCGGGCGTGGAACTGCGAGAAATGCAGCGATCCGGAGTGCGAGCACCGCCTTTTCACCGCGCTGACCGGGCGCGACAGCCAGCGCGGCTGACGACGGCCACCCCGTCTTGCACACAGGCGGCTCGCCGGTTCAGCGGTGCTGCAGCGCCTGCAGGGCGCACAGCCCCGGACGGCCATCGACGACGCCGGCCCCTCACTCAGGCCTGCGTTTGCTGCACCAGCCCCCGCTTGAGCTCCTTGAGCAGCAGCACCACCTGGCCGGAGCCGTAGCGGTAGCCGCCGTTGAGCACCTGCACCGCCTTGTCCCACTCGCCCTGCTGGGCCAGTTCCACCAGCAGCGCCGCCTGTTCATGAAAATACTGGTGGCGCGCCATCAGCACGGCGTAGGCGGGCTGGTCGCTCAGCAGCTCACCACCCAGCCCATGCAGCCAGCGCCCCAGGGTGCCGCGGTCGCTGCGGCGCACCTCGGCGGGGTCCAGGCCGTGGGTCGTGCGGCCTTCCAGGTAGTCCATGAGGTGCGCCTTCCAGCGCTCGTGGGCGTTGATCGCGGCATCGATATCCAGGGCTGCCAACAGGGTGTCGGCGCGCAGGGAGTCCCGCCCCGAGGCGCCGTCACCCAGTTCCAGCGACGGCGCCGCAGCGCGTCGTGACCCACCCCATACCCGACGAAGAATACCCATAGCCCCTCTTGCAGCACCGCCCGCAGTTCCCACCCACCCGAGAAGATGCCCGGGGTTACGCCCTCAAAGCGGGGCAGCGCCGAAGACGCCCGCCACCCCGCGCGAAGAAGGCCGATGTTAGGTGCCCACCAGCGGGCCGTGCAAGAAAAAAAGGCGCGCCATTGTCAACGATGGTCAATGCGGGCGGCCGTGGCGGCCCCGCACGCCAGCCCGGCGCGCCGGGGGCGCCGGGCACCGCCGACGGCCAGGGCGCGCTACTGGATGCCGCTGGGCCCGGGCGGCTGGCTGGCTGCGGGCGACACGAAGATCTGCGCGGCATCCACAGCATCGAAGCGGTACTGCTGGCCGCAGAATTCGCAGCCCACCTCGATGTCCTCGCGCTCGGCCAGGATGCTCTCGGCCTCCTCGGGGCCCAGGCTGCGCAGCATGCTGCTCACGCGTTCGCGACTGCAGGTGCATGCGAATCGCGGGCCCTGGTCTCCCTGCTGCGGCTCGAAGCGCAGCAGTTTTTCTTCCCAGAACAGGCGGCGCAGGATGGTGTTGACGTCCAGCGTGAGCAGCTCTTCACGCGTCAGGCTGGACGCCAGGTGCGCGATGCGGTTGTAGTCCTCGTTGTGGCCGATCTGGTCTTCGTTCTCGCTGTGGGTGAGGCTGGTGGCCAGGTTGCCTTCGCCCTTGATAGGCATGCGCTGGATCAACAGGCCGGCAGCCACCTGATCGTTGGCGGCCAGCACCAGCACGGTGTCGAGCTGCTCCGACTGCAGCATGTAGTGCTGCAGCACGTCCGACAGGCGATCGAGCTTTTCGCGCTGGTCGCCGTGCAAGGGGACCACGCCCTGGTAGGGCTGCTGGCCGGGGTGGCGGTCCTTGGGGTCCAGCGTGATGGCGCAGCGCCCGCCACCGCCCACGTTGACCATGTGGCTCAGGCGTGCGCCGTCGGGCAGCTCGCCGTTCACCGTGGCCGTGGCACGCAGGCTCAGATCGGACTGCACCTCGGCCACCGCCAGCTTCACCGGGCCGTCGCCGAAGATCTGCAGCACCAGCGCGCCGTTGAACTTGATGTTGGACTGCATCAGCACGCCGGCGGCAGCCATCTCGCCCAGCAGCTCGCTCACCGGTGCCGGGTAGGCGCCGGTGCTGGTGTTGTTGGCGCGGCGGCGCAGGATTTCGGTCCACGCATCGGTCAGGCGCACGATCATGCCGCGCACCGGCAGGCCGTCAAAAAGAAACTTGTGAAGTTCAGACACGCAAAAAATTCCCAGAAAATTACCGGCACTCAGGCGGTGCCATCCATCGCATTGCACACCGCCAGCCACCCGCAAAGCCGGCCCGGCACTGCGAGCGCCCCGGTGTGACGGGCTGCGCCCACCCACCAGGTGCATCCCCCTCCCGCAGCGCGCAGCACGGCGAGACCGTGCGAAGGCGGGAAGCGGCGCAGGGAGCGTTTCAAAGTCTTCAACCGATTTTATGCAGCCCGTTCTGGAACCGGCGCGCGTTGTCGATGTAGTGCTGGGCGCTTTGGCGCAGGCCCTCGATCTGCTCGGGCGTGAGTTCGCGCACCGCCTTGGCGGGGCTGCCGATGATCATGGAGCCATCGGGAAACTCCTTGCCCTCGGTGACCAGGGCGCCCGCCCCCACCAGGCAATGCTTGCCGATCTTCGCGCCGTTGAGCACCACCGCACCGATGCCGATCAGCGTCTCGTCGCCGATGGTGCAGCCGTGCAGCATGACCTGGTGGCCCACGGTCACGCGTTCGCCCACCACCAGCGGCTTGCCGATGTCGGCATGCAGCACGCTCGCATCCTGGATGTTGGAGCCCGCGCCGATGGTGATGGTCTCCGTGTCGCCCCGGATCACCGTGCCGAACCACACGCTGGTGTCTTCGCCCAGCACAACGTGGCCCATCACCTGGGCACTGTCGGCCACCCAGGCCGATGCCGCCAGCTGGGGCACCATGCCATCGAGTTCGTAAATCGCCATGCAATAGTCTCCGAAAGGGTGGGCCCGCCGGGCGACCCGTGTTGGTATCCATGCGCCGCGGGCCAGCGTTACAAACGCGTGCACGGTGCGCCAATGGCAAGGCCTAGAATTGTAAGGATGGAGCTTCGCCACCGTGCACTGCAGGTCTTGTGCCTTGCAGACCCCGAACAAAAAGCGGCTGCGGCGCTGGACCTGCATGCGCAAGCAGCTACGCTTTCGATAGCAGAAGACACCCCTACCCTGCCGGACGGCGCTGGCGACCTGCCCGGGCGCCCCGCGCGGCCCGAACTGCGGCGCCACACCGACATGGCGCGGCGCTCGCCCGCCACTGCAGAGGGCCGCGCCGTATTGGTCCATGCGATTGCGCACATCGAATTCAACGCCATCAACCTGGCCCTGGACGCCGTCTGGCGCTTTGGCGGCATGCCGCGTGCGTACTACCTGGACTGGATGCTGGTGGCGGCCGAGGAAGCGCGGCACTTCAGGCTGCTGCGCGACCACCTGCGCAGGCAGGGGCACGACTACGGCGACTTTCCGGCCCACCAGGGCCTGTGGACGATGTGCGAGAAGACCGGCCACGACATCCTGGCGCGCATGGCGCTGGTGCCGCGCACGCTGGAGGCCCGGGGGCTGGACGCCACGCCGCAGATCCAGGCCAAGCTGCGCCAGGTGGGCGCGCCGGACGCCCTGGAGGCCGTGGCCATCCTGGACATCATCCTGCGGGACGAGGTCGGCCATGTGGCCATCGGCAACCACTGGTACCGCTGGCTGTGCGAGCGTGCGGGGCACGACCCCGAAACCCTCTATGGCACCCTGGTCACCCAGTACGAAGCCCCGCGCCTGAAACCCCCCTTCAACGAAACCGCGCGCCGCAAGGCAGGCTTTACCGACAACGAATTGCGCTGGCTGCAGCAGATCTGACCCCGGCCACGACGGGCCCGGCGATCGCTCCTACAATGCGCCGCGCCCGCGCCGCTGACACCCGCCTCTCTTTCTTTCATACTCTACCCATGACTTCACCCACTGCTCCCGGCGCCCCTCCCTCCCCTCCGCCACCCGGCAGCCAGGCTTCGGTCGCGATGATCGCGCGGCAGGCCATCGTGAATGCGCAGCAGGTCGTGGTGGGCTACGAACTGTTCAACCGCTCGCGCACCGGCGCCGCGCACACTGCGGCCACCGACGTGATCCTGGTGTTCACCGCGCTCTCGCACGCGGGCACCGAAGAGCTGGTGGGCAAGAAGCTGATCTTCGTCAATTGCACGCACGAAAGCCTCTCGGGCGGCCACCTCGAGCTGCTGGACCCGGACAAGGTGGTGCTGGAGATACCGCCCCTGGGCCACGCTGCAGCGGACGAAGTCGCCACGCGCATGCCGATCCTGGCCGAGCTGCGCGAGCGTGGCTTTCACCTCGCGTTCAACCACACGGTGCTGCAGTCGGCCTACGCCCCCTGGCTGCCGCTGGCCGACTACATCAAGCTCGACCTCTCCGTGCTGGCCCATGACCAGCTGGCCGTGCTCATCAGCTATGCAGGACGCAACTCCAAGGCCGAGCTGATCGCCGAGAAGGTCGAAACCGCCCAGCAGTACGACATGGTGTCCAGCCAGGGCGTGCAGCTGTTCCAGGGCTACTGGTTCGCGCGCCCGGCGCTGGTCGAGGCCAAGCTGCTCGCGCCCTCGCAGGCCGCCATCATCGAACTCATCAACCAGGTGCGCAAGCAGGCCAGCACGGACGACATCGAGGAGACGCTCAAGAAGGACGCGGGCCTGGCCTTCAACCTCATGCGCCTGATCAACTCGGCCGGTTTCGGCCTGTCGCGCGAGGTCACGTCCTTCCGCCAGGCGGTGATGCTCATGGGCCTCAAAAAGCTGTTCCGCTGGGCGGCCCTGCTGCTGACGGCCTCGCGCGCCGGCGGCACGCCGTCGTCCGTGGGCCAGACCGCCGTGGAGCGCGGCCGCCTGATGGAGCTGCTGGCGCTGGAGACGCTGCCGCCGGAAGAAGCCGACCAGGCCTTCGTCGTGGGCATCTTCTCGCTGCTGGATGTGATGCTGTCCATGCCCATGGAGTCGGCGCTCGGCCTGCTCAACGTGCCGGAGCCCGTGGCGGCGGCCTTGCTGCGCCGCGAAGGCTTTCTGGGCGACCTGCTCACGCTGGCCGAGGCGTGCGAGTCGAGCGACGACGCCGCCTTCGACCGCACCGCCGGCCTGCTGCACCTGACCAGCCAGCAGATCAACTTCGCCCACCTGCAGGCCCTGGCCTGGGCAGACCAGGTCACGGCATGACGCAGCGCCCGCACCCCTGCAAACCAGTGCTGGGCTGCGGCGGCTGTGGGGTCTAGAATCAACGCAGCCCCGAAAACCCTACCGCAGACCCCATGTCCAGCTCACCCGAACAAGACGCCCCCGAAGCAGTTGCTCCTGCGGTCGAACCCGTCGACGAGAACATTGCCATCATTGCGCGTCAGGCCATCGTGGACGAGACCCGCGCGGTCTACGGCTACGAGCTGTTCGACCGCTCCACCGCCTCCGATGCGCACACCGCCGCCAGCGATGCGGCCCTGCTCTTCAACGCCCTGTCGTACGCGGGCACCGAAGCGCTGGTGGGCAAGAAGACGGTGTTCATCAATTGCACGCACGACAGCCTCTCGGGCGGCCACCTGGAGCTGATCCACCCCGAAAAGGTGGTGCTGGAAGTGCCCCCGCTGCCCGACGGCGCCACGCCGGAAGAAATCGAAGGCCGCCTGCCCACGCTCGAAGCCCTGCGCACCCGCGGCTTTCGCCTGGCGTTCGACCAGCAGGCCCTGCGCCGCGCCTACACCAGCTGGCTGCCGCTGGCGGCGTTCATCAAGCTGGACATGATGGCCTTCAAGCCCGAACTGGCCACACCGCTGGTCAAGTTCGCCACCACCCACAGCAAGGCCACCCTGGTCGCTGAAAAGGTGGAAACCGCCGAGCAGTACGAACTGATGCGCGGCCTGGGTGTAAAGCTGTTCCAGGGCTTCTGGTTCGCCAAGCCCTCGCTGGTCAAGGCCACCACCATCCGTCCGTCGCAGGCCACCATCATCCAGCTGATCAACCTGGTGCGCAAACAGGCCACGACGGCCGAGATCGAAGACCTGCTCAAGAAAGACCCCACGCTGTCTTTCAACCTGCTGCGTTTCATCAATTCATCGGGGTTCGGCCTGTCGTGCGAGATCACCTCGTTCCGCCACGCAGTGATGATCCTGGGGCTCAAGAAGCTGTTCCGCTGGGCGGCCCTGCTGATGACCACCACCCGTGCGGGCGGTGCGCCGCCGGCCGTGGGCCAGACCGCCGTGGTGCGCGGCCGCCTGATGGAGCTGCTGGCCGCCGAACTGCTGCCGCCCGAAGAATGCGACAACGCCTTCGTGGTGGGCGTGTTCTCGCTGCTGGACACCATGCTGGGCGTCCCCCTGGAAAAGGCCCTGGAGTCCGTCGCCCTGCCCGAACCCGTGATGGACGCGCTGCTGCGCCGCACGGGCGTGTTCGCGCCGTTCCTGGAGCTGACCATTGCCTGCGAAAGCGGCGACGAAGTGGCGTTTGCCAAGAACGCCGATGCACTGCACCTGTCCAACCGCCAGGTCAACTGGGCCCACCTGCAGGCGCTGACCTGGGCCGAGGGCTTGAACGACGAGTAGGCCTATCAAGCGCAGCGTGAGCGCTTCGGCGCCGTGGCAAGCGCTTGCCCCCCTCTGCAAAAAGCCCTGCTCGCCAGGGCTTTTTGCATTTTGCTTTCTGCTTTTTGCGATGTCTTCCAGTGCATCTGGCTGCGTGGCGCGTGGCAGTTGCTGCCGCGCTGCCACGTGACCCACCCGCAAGCACCGCCGCCGGTCCGGCGGCGGTGCTTGCCAGTGCATCCACTCATCAATGCATCAATCCATCAATCCATCAATCGAGTTCCAGCTTGCGCTCGCGGATGAGCCGGGCCCATTTCTCGTTCTCGCCCTTCACGAAGCTGAAGAACTCCACCGGGCCCAGCGAATGCACTTCGGAGCCCGTGGCCGCGAACTTGGCCTTGATGTCCGATTGCGCCAGCACCTTGGCAAGCTCGGCGCTGAGTCTGTCCACCACCTCCTTGGGCAGGCCCGCAGGACCGACCAGGCCCTGGAAGCCCACCGACTCCATCGCCCCCAGGCCCAGCTCGCCCACCGTGGGCACATCGGGCAGTTGCGGGTCGCGCCGGGGCCCGGTCACGGCCAGCGCCTTGAGCTTGCCGCCCTTGATCTGCGGCAGCAGCACCGGCCCCGCATCGATGAGCAGCTGCGTCTGCCCGCCGATCAGGTCCTGCACCGCCGGCGCGCTGCCCTTGTAGGGCACATGCGTCACATCGAGGCCGGTGGCCTGGTTCATGAGCTCGCCGTTCAGGTGGGTGGACGTGCCCGCGCCGCCCGACGCGAAGTTCACCTTGCCGGCGTTGGCCTTGGCCCAGGCCACCCAGTCCTTGAGGTCCTTGGCGGGGTGGTCCAGGCGCGCCACGGCGATGTAGCTTCCCTGGCTGATCTGCCCGATGTAGCTGAACTGCTTGAGCGGCTCGTAAGGCATCTTGCGCTGCAGGTAGGGCGCGATGGCGAACGGCCCGGTGTTTGCCAGCAGGATGGTGTAGCCGTCCGGCGCTGCGCGCGTGAGCTCGGTCGCGGCCAGCATGCCGCCCGCGCCCGGCTTGTAGTCGACCACGATCTGCTGCTTGAGCGCCTCCTGCAGCGGCACCTGCACCGTGCGGGCGGCAAAGTCGATGCCGCCGCCCGGCGGGTAGCCCACGATGAGGCGGATGGGCTTGGCCGAGGGCCAGCCCTGGGCCATGGACAGGGTGGCCAACCCCAGCAGCAGCGCGCCAGCCATCAGTTTCTTCTTCTTCATGGTTTTGTCTCCTTGTGTTGTTGTGTGAAATCAGACCTGGCACTGCAATGCCCCGCAACGCAACGCAACGTAACGCAGCGCTGCGTCACCCGCGCGGATGGTGCTCCGAATGCAGCACCTTGAGCCGCTCCCGCGCTACGTGGGTGTAGATGGTGGTCGTGGAGATATCGGCGTGCCCCAGCAGCAGCTGCACCACACGCAGGTCGGCGCCGTGGTTGAGCAGGTGGGTGGCAAAGGCATGGCGCAGCGTGTGGGGCGACAGCGGCACAGTGATGCCCGCCACAGCCGCCCATTTCTTGACGATGACCCAGAACATCGCCCGCGTCATGCCGCTGCCGCGCTGCGTCACGAAGAGGTCGTCCGTCTGCTGGCCCGAGAGGATGGCGCCGCGCGCCTCCTGCAGGTATTGGTTCAGCCACTGGCGGGCCACCTCGCCAAAGGGCACCAGGCGCTCCTTGCCGCCCTTGCCCATCACGCGCAGCACGCCTTCGGCCAGGCCCAGCTGAAAGGTCTTGAGCGTCACGAGTTCGGTCACGCGCAGGCCGCTGGCGTACATCAGCTCCAGCATGGTGCGGTCGCGCACGCCCAGCGGGTTGCCCAGGTCGGGCGCGTTCAGCAGCGCCTCCACCTGCGCCTGCGACAGGGTCTTGGGCACGCGCAGGGGCTGGCGGGCGGCCGTGAGCCGCACCGTGGGGTCGGCCGTGATGCGGCGCTCGCGCAGCGCCCAGTGGAAGTAGCGGCGCAGCACCGTGAGCCGCCGGTTGGCGGTGGTGGCCCGGGTCTTTGCGTGCCGCGCTGCAAAGTAGCCGTTCAGGTGGCGTTCGGCCGTCTCGTCCAGCGCCACGGCGGGCTGCTGCGCGGCCAGCCACTGCGCGTACAGGGTCAGGTCGCGCCGGTAGGCCGCCAGGGTGTTGCGCGACAGGCCGTCCTCCAGCCACAACGCGTCGATGAATGCATCGATGGCGGAGTCGCCCGCACGACCCTGCCCGATGGCGGCGAGGGCCGTCATGGAGCCCACGCGTACCCCCCGCGCGGCGGGGTGAGGTCACCCAGGACGGGGCAGATGCTGTGGTGGTGCGAACGGTGGTCCGCTGCGAAATCGGGGGTGGTCATGGTCAGGCTCTGGGGCTTGGCCATGATAGCGATGCAGCGGCCGCCTTGGCCAAAGTGCATGCCACTGGCACGCCCTGCCAGGTGCGACGCCGGGCCCAAGTTGTTCAGGGGTGCCGGTTCAGGCGGGCCGCACCCCTGCATTGGGCGGGGGCTGGGCTGTTGCAGGCGTTTCCATCATCTCGCCGCATCGAGGCTGGGCGCGTAGCCGAAGGCCTGCACCGGCTTTTCGGCGGTTTCCACCCAGACGCTTTTGACCTGGGTGTATTCGTGCAGCGCCTCGATGCCGGACGATCGGCCGTACCCGCTCGCGCCATAGCCGCCGAAAGGGGCCGCGACGTTGATGACCTTGTACATGTTGACCCAGAAGGTGCCTGCGTTGACCTTCGACGCAACGCGGTAGGCGCGGCCGATGTCCTGCGTCCAGACGGCTCCGGCCAGCCCGAAGTCGCTGTCGTTGGCGATGGCGATCGCCTCTTCCTCGGTGTCGAACGGGATCGCCACCAGCACCGGCCCGAAGATTTCGGTCTGCGCCACGTCCATCCGGTTGTGCACGTTCTTCAGCACCGTGGGACGCACCCAGTAGCCGCCTTCGGCGGGCTGGCCGTCGCAGCCTTGCGCAACTTCGGCGCCGTCCCGAAGGCCCGAGCGGATCATGTCCAGCACATGCTGGTACTGCCGGGCGTTGTGGATCGGACCGATGTCGGTCGCGGCAGAGGCCGGGTCGCCCATCTGGATCTGCGCGGCGCCGTCGGCCACCATTTTCACGAAGCGTTCGTAGATGCTGCGCTGAACCAGCAAGCGCGAGCCCGCGACGCAGCTTTGGCCCGCGTTGCCAAAGATGGCCGCCTGGGCGCCGATGGCTGCGCGCTCCAGGTGGGCGTCCTCGAACACGATGTTGGCCGATTTGCCGCCCAGCTCCAGCACGCAGGGAATGCCGCGCTGCGCCGCTGCCGCGGCGACCTTGCCACCGGTCGCTGGCGAACCGACGAACACCACCTTCTTCACCGCACGGTTCATCAACGCGTGCTGACCGGTGGTGTGGCCAAAGCCGGCCAGTACCGACAGCACACCCCGGGGAACGCCCGCCTTTTCGATCAGCGATGCAAGGGCCAAAGAACTGAGGGGCGTGAGCTCCGAGGGCTTGAGGATCACCGCATTGCCCATGCAGATGGCAGGCGCCACGTTCCAGCCGCAGGTGAACAGCGGTGCATTCCACGGCGTGATCTGCAGCAGCACGCCGCAGGGCTCGCGGCGGGTAAAGCTCAGGTGGCCGCTGGGCACGGGGATCACGTGGCCATGGACCTTGTCGGCCCAGCCAGCGTAGTACTCGAACATTTCGGCCACGCGCAGTGCCTCGCCGCGGCAGTCGCGGATGGGCTTGCCGGCAGACATGCACTCCAGCTGCGCCAGCGGCTCGATGTGCTCGCGCAGCAGCCGGCCCGCCGCATGCATGGTGCGACCGCGCTGCGCATGGCTCAGCGCAGCCCATGTGCGCTGCCCCTCCAGTGCGGCCTGCGCGGCGGCGGCGGTCACCTGCTCGCCAGCGTCCTGGTAGGACAGGAAGCGCTGGCCCGTGGCGGGGTCGATCAGCGCGATGTCCGCGCCATCACCCGGCAGGATGGCGCCGCCCACATAGGACCCGATCTGCGTGTCGGGGAAGAAGGCGGCAAAGGCAGCCAGCAGTTGCTCGGTGGCGTGGGTGTTCATGCAATGGCTCCTGGGGTGTCAGGCCGCAGCCAGGGCGTTGCGGGTGCCGAGTTCGACGATGCGGTTGAAGTCTTCGGCGTCGCCGATGGAGTCGGCGCTCTGCGCCCACAGCTCGGCCACGCGCCGCGTCAGCGGCAGGTCCAGCCCCACGCCTGCGGTGAGCTCCTGGGCCAGCCGCACGTCCTTGCGCATGAGCTGCATGGTGAAGCCGGAGTCGAACTTGCCGTTCATCACCCACGTCGGAAAGTTGTGCTCGGTCACGAAGCTTCGGCCCGAGCCTGCGTTGACGCCCTGCAGCACCTGCTCTACCGGCACGCCGGCGGCAGCGGCCAGGCGGGTGACCTCGCCCGCGACCAGCAGGTGGGCCGCAGCCAACAGGTTGTTGGCGATCTTGGCGACGTGCCCGGCACCCACCGGGCCGACATGCACGCGCTTGGCGCTCATGGCCTGCAGCACGGGCTGCGCCTGGGCAAAGTCTTCGTCGGAAGCGCCGATCACCATGGTCATGGTGGCGTTGATGGCGCCCCTGGGGCCGCCGCTCACGGGCGCATCGATGATGCGCATCCCCGCCGCCTGCAGCCTGGCTGCCAGGTCGCGCGTGGTGTCGGGGTGGGAGGTCGAGGTGTCCACGACGATCAGCCCGGGCTTGGCATGGTCGATGATGCCGCCCGCACCGGCCACGACCTCCGAGACGATCGCGGCTGTGGGCAGCGACAGGACGACCATTTCGGCCGCTGCCACCACCTCCCCGATGGAATCGACCACGCGGATGCCGTCGGCCGCCAGCTGGGCGCGAACGGCGCTCGCGGCATCGGTGCCCACCACCTCGTAGCCGCCGCGCTGCAGCGACAGGGCCATGCCGCGCCCCATGTTGCCCAGTCCAATGATGCCGATGGTTTTCATGCCGTATCTCCGTGTGAATGGCCTTGCGTGCCGATGGCAGGAATCTTCGCGCCGGCCCTTGAGTTCATCAATGTCAACACCAGTAGAATTTCGTTGACTACAAGGCAACAAAATCCCATGACCACGATGGCTGATCTGGCGGCGGGCTTCATCGACGACCGCCGCGTGCGCTACCTGTACGAGGCGTCGGTCTCCGGTTCGGTCCGGGCTGCGGCCGACAAGATGGACATGAACCCGTCGGTGGTCAGCCGGCAGATCGCGCAGCTGGAGGCCGAGCTGGCGGTCACGCTGATCGAGCGCCTGGGCCGTGGCGTGCGACCCACCGAGGCCGGGCAGATGGTGTGCGACTACTACCGCCAGCATCGGGCGCATCAGGACGACCTGATCGTCAAGCTGCAGGAACTGCGCGGACTTGCGCGCGGCCACATCGACCTGGTGCTGGGGGAAGGCTTCGTCAGCGACCTCATGGACGAGCCGCTGCAGGACTTCTGGCGGCGCCATCCGCGCCTGACGGTCAACCTCAGTCTGGCCGGCACCAACGACGTTCTGCGCCGCGTCAGCGAGGATGCTGCACACATCGGGCTGGTCTACAACCCGCCACCCACGCCAGGCATCCGCTCGCGCGCGGCGGTGCGCCAGCCGATGTGCGCCATCGTGGTGCCGGACCATCCACTGACCCGGCTGCAGCGCCAGCCCCTTTTCAAGCAGCTGGCAGAGCATCCGCTGGCCCTGATGCACGGCTCTTACGGCACGCGCCAGATCGTGGCGCTGGCAGAGCAGATGGAAACGCTGAGGCTGGTGCCAAAGCTCACCACCGATTCGATCTCGGTGGTCAAGCATTTCTGCAAGGCGCAGCTGGGGGTGGGGCTGCTGCCTGCCTTCGCCGTGTCGCAGGAAACGCAGGCCGGCGACCTGGTGGCCATTCCGATCGATCAGGCGGTGCTGGCCAGCGCCGAAGCCCACATCGTCACGCGGCTGGGTCGCAGCCTGCCGGCCGCCGCCAACCAGCTGCTGCTGCAGCTCATTGCCACCATGCGGGCCTTTCGCAAGACCAGGACCTGAGCGCCGGCTGCGCAGCGCCGGGAGGCAGAGCGATCAGGCCCGATCCGTGCCACCGACCGACCTGCGGCAGCGATGCGGTTCAGCCTCCGAAGTACTGGGCGATGACAGCCCCTGCCAGGAAGGCACCTGCTGTGGCGATCAGCGAAGTGACCACGATGCGCCAGCCCAGGGCCCTGAGCACCGGCAGGTCCTTGGCCAGCGAGAGGCCGGCATAGGCCAGCACCGGGGTCACCACGGTCAGCAGGTTGACCTTTTCCACCATTGGATTGACCAGCGGGGCCAGGGGAGACACCGGTACGCTGACCAGCACGCCCATGATGGACACCCAGATGATGGCCGGGATGCGCAAGCGCGGTGCGAGCCGCGACATCACCAGACCCGCCAGCGCACAGGCCACGAGCACCAGCATGCCCGGCAGGGCGAGCACCAGGGACTTGCCGCCGGTGAACTGATTGCCCACCAGCGCGATCGCCGCCGTGCCCACGACCGCGGCCAGCATGCCGCCCCACGGCAGGCGCGCCTGCTGGTGCATCTCGCCCATGGCCTCGCGCATTGCGGCGTCGTGCTCGACGATGATGGCCTTGCGATTCTTGCCGAGGATGGGCTCCAGACGCGCGTACAGCCAGTTGGCCATGGGCAGGGAGAACACGACCAGTATGTAGGTGCCGACGACGGTGGTGATGAGATTGCTCGCGGCGGCCAAGGCGGCGATGGTGTCCTTCTCGGCCGGGTACTGGACCGAGATCGCACCGACGGCCGCCGCCGTCATGCTGCCCGAGCCAATGCCCGCCGCCATGCCCAGAGCCTCGGGGCTGAAGATGCCCGTGTGCGCCACCATGCTCGCGAAGAAGGCCATGAAGGCCGCGCCGATGACCGAGCCCGTCACATACTCGGCCAGGACGCCCCGGCCCTCCGCCGAGTTCATGCCGTAGCGCTCGGCGATCAGCGCGACACCGGGTTCGCGACCCACGGAGAACGTGGCGCCGATGGCCTCGCGCTTGATCCCCAGCAAGAGCGCCACGGGCAGCGCCAGCACGATGGTGCCCAGGAAGTTGCCCGCCTCCTGCAGCAGCAGGACCGGGCCTGCGGCGATCACCTTCTGCAGGTTGATGCCCACCGTGAAACCCAGCTTGGCGATGAACAGCATGATGCCGATCTGCACGAAGTCCGACGCGATGGTCTGCGTGCGGATGTATTCGCGCCCCGACGCATCCGCCCTTTTCATGGCGATGCTGCACAGAACGCAGGCAAGCAGCGCCCACAGGAACGGAAACAGCGTTACCTTCGTGAAGCCGACCGGGAACGTGGCGGTGCCAGCCCATTCCGACGCGATGGTCAGCACACCGGCGATCCCCAGCACCAGGGCAATCTGATGGATTTTCAGGGATCGCACCGGGCTGGCCTCAGGTGCCGTCGCAGGGGAAGAAGGGGAAATGGTGGACATGTGGGCCTCCGGCTTGGGTTGACGACGTCCGGCGCTCTCGTTGTGGCTCGGCCGATCCGTTCGTGCAGGCAAGATTCTTTGAATTGCCCTGGTGTTGCAATGTCACCCTCGGTAGATTTGCGTTGACTACCGAGCAACACCCAATCGCGCCGCACAGGCCATGGCCGACAGGGCCCCGTGCGCCCACAAAAAAGCCGCCCGAAGGCGGCCTGGAAACGGTGGTGCGGAAGCACCGGGCCCGGTTTCACTCCAGCGTCAGCTTCTGCTTGACGACCACTTCCTTGTACACGGCAAACTCGGCCTTGATCTGCTCGGCAAACTGCTCGGGCGTGTTGCCCAGCACGATGGAGCCGGTCTCTTCGATGCGCTTTTTCACGGCCGGATCTTCCAGCGCCTTGCGCACGCCGGCGTTGATCTTGTCCACGATGTCCTTGGGCAGGCCCTTGGGGCCGACGATGCCGTAGTAGGCCATGCGGTTCACAGGCTCCAGGCCCAGTTCCTTGAACGTGGGCACGTTGGGCAGGGCTGCCACGCGCTGGGGGGCCGCCACCACGATGGGCACCAGGCGGTTGTCCTTGATGAACGGCAGGGCCGAGGGCAGGTTGTCGAAGATCATCGGCACCTGGCCGGCCACGGTGTCGTTCAGCGCGGGGCCCGCACCGCGGTAGGGGATGTGCGTGACGAAGGTGTTCGACAGGCTCTTGTACAGCTCCATCTGCAGGTGGCCGATGCCGCCCGTGCCCGACGACGAGTACGAGTACTTGCCGGGAGACTTCTTGAGCTCCGCCACGAAGGCCTTGTAGTCCTTGGCGGGGAAGTTGGGGTTCACCGCGATGATGTTGGGCGTGGCCGCGATGTTGATGACGGGCGTGAAGTCCGTCAGCGGGTTGTACGGCGTCTTGGGGTTGATGGCGGGGTTGGCCGCCGTGGTGGAGACGGTGGCGATGCCCAGCGTGTAGCCGTCCGGTGCCGAGCGGGCGGTTTCAGACGCGCCCACGATGCCGCCGCCACCGGCCTTGTTCTCCACGATCACGCTCTGGCCCAGGGCGCGGCCCAGGGGGTCGGCGATCACGCGCGCAATGATGTCGGTGGTGCCGCCGGGTGCAAACGGCACCTGCAGCTTGATCACCTTGTTGGGGTAGCCCTGGGCGGCGGCCGATCCGGCGGCCGCGGCCAGTACAGTCAGAGCAAGCCATTGACGACGATGCATTCGAGTTCTCCTTCGTGCGGGGGTACAGACAGACAGCGCCGATGGTATGCGCAACGCACGCTGCGGCAGCCTGCGGATTCCACATAAGGGCTAACCCCAGGTCCTGGCCCGGCATCAAGTATTCTCAGGCGGTGAACTACGCCCAGCTCCTGCTCCCCGACTTCTCCCTCATCCTGTGCGGCTACCTCATCTGCCGGTACACCGCGCTGAACCGGTCGGTGTGGCAACCGGTGGAGAGCCTGGTGTACTACCTGCTCTTTCCGGTGCTGCTGTTCCAGTCCATCGTCAAGAGCCCGGTGGACATCGGCGCCGCCTCGGGGCTGATCGCGGCGGGGCTGTTGTCGGGGCTGATCGGCATTGCGCTCGCCTACAGCCTGCCGCACTGGCCCTGGGTCGGCAAGCGCATCGATGTGCGCGACCATGCGGCCAGCGCGCAGGTGGCGTTTCGCTTCAACTCCTTCATTGGCCTGGCGATTGCCGAGCGCCTGGCGGGCACCGAGGGGCTGCTCATGATCGCCGTGCTGATCGGCGTGTGCGTGCCGCTGTTCAACGTGGCCGCCGTGTGGCCCATGGCGCGCAATGGCAAGCACAGCTTTCTGCGCGAACTGGCGCGCAACCCGCTCATCGTGGCCACGCTGTCGGGGCTGGTGGCCAACCTGCTCGGTTTTCAGATTCCCGATTGGGCGGCGCCCACCGTGGGCCGCATCAGCGCGGCGTCGCTGGCGCTGGGGCTCATGGCCGCGGGCGCGGGGCTGGAATTCGGCCTGCTCACCCGGGGCAAGACGCTCAGCGTGGCCGTGCTGTCCATCCGCCATCTGGTGCAACCACTGATCGCCTTCGGCATGGCGCGCCTGTTCGGGCTGAACCCGGTGCAGACCACGATGCTGCTGGCGTTCTCGGCCCTGCCCACGGCCTCCACCTGCTATGTGCTGGCGGCCCGCATGGGCTACAACGGGCCGTATGTGGCCGGCCTGGTGACGATGTCCACCTTGCTCGGCATGGTGAGCCTGCCGTTTGCCCTGGGGTTCCTGCGATGACCGATGCCTGCCTTGCCAGACCTGCCGCACCCGGCACTGCTGCCACCCGCACCCTGGCGCGCCGCCGCGCGCTGATGGCGGGCCTGGCCCTGGTCGCTGCTGCGCCCCTGGCGGCCTGCGGCCGCAAGGCCCCGCGCGGCCAGGTGGTGCCGCCCGATGCCACCGTGCTGGCGCTGGGCGACTCGCTGACCTCCGGCGTGGGCGCATCGGCCGATACGGCCTACCCCGCCGTGCTGCAGCGCCTGACGGGCTGGAAGGTGGTCAACGGCGGCGTGTCGGGCGACACCTCGGCCCAGGCGCTGGAGCGCCTGCCCGCGCTGCTGCAAAAACACCAGCCAGCGCTTGTGATCGTGAGCATCGGCGGCAACGACTTCCTGCGCCGCCAGAGCGCCACCGCCACCCGCACCCACATCCGCAGCATCTGCACGCAGGCCCGCGCCAGCGGCGCCCAGGTGGTGCTGGTGGCCGTGCCCGAACTGACGTTCCTGGCGGCGTCGGCCGGCCTGCTGAGCGACCATGCGATGTACGAAGAGATTGCCAGCGAGCTGAAGATCCCCCTGCACAGCAAGGGCTGGTCCACGGTGCTGGCCGACGCGAGCCTGCGGTCCGACCAGATCCACGCCAACGCGACAGGCTACGAGCGGTTCGCGCAGGGGCTGGTGGAGACGCTCAAAAGCACGGGGCTGCTGATGCGCTGATGCGCCAACTATCATTTTGATAGCTTCTAGCGCACGCCCATCAAGCGGCAGAGGCCATTTTCATTCAAACTCCCGACCCAGCGCCCACGCCACGTGCTCGCGCACCAGGGCGCTTTCATGGTCCGCCCGCGACTGCAGCGCAACCCGCAAGGCGCCATCCCCCGTGGCCCTGAGCGCATTGCCCAGCGCCACCGCCACGTTGCGCAGCCAGCGTTCGTGCCCGATGCGCCGGATGGGCCCGCCCTCGGTCATGCGCAAAAAGGTGGGCTCGTCCCACGCGAACAGGTGCACCAGCTGCTGGCCCGACAGCCCCTGGCGCTCGTCGAAGTCGGGCAGCGTGCTGACCTGCGCGAACTTGTTCCAGGGGCAGATGAGCTGGCAGTCGTCGCAGCCATAGATGCGGTTGCCCAGCAGCGGCCGCAGCTCCAGCGGTATGGCCCCCGCATGCTCGATGGTGAGGTACGAGATGCAGCGCCGCGCATCGATGCGGTGCGGCGCGATGATGGCCTGCGTGGGGCACACGTCGATGCAGGCACTGCAGCTGCCGCAGTGCGCGGTGACAGGCGCGCTCTCGGGCAGCGCCATGTCGACATAGATCTCGCCCAGGAAGAACATCGACCCCGCCTCGCGGTTGAGCACCAGCGTGTGCTTGCCGCGCCAGCCCTGCCCGCTGCGCGCGGCCAGCTCGGCCTCCAGCACCGGGGCCGAGTCGGTGAACACGCGGTGGCCGAACGGGCCGATGGCCTCGGCAATGCGGTCGCTCAGCTTCTGAAGACGTGCGCGCAGCACCTTGTGGTAGTCCCGCCCCCGGGCATAGACAGAGACGATGGCCTCGTGCGGGCGGGTCAGCCGTGCCAGCTCGTGGGCCTGCCAGGCGGGCCCGGCGCCTTGGCTGCCTTCTTCCGCCGAACCCTGGCCCGCCGCCTGCCCGGTATCCCGCGGCAAATAATCCATGCGCGCGGTGATCACGCTCACCGTCCCGGGCACCAGTTCGGACGGGCGCGCGCGTTTGAGGCCGTGCGATGCCATGTAATGCATCTCGCCATGGAACCCCTGCGCCAGCCAGGCTGAAAGCCCGGGCTCTGCAGCGGACAAGTCCACCCCCGCCACGCCGATTTGGGAAAATCCCAGCTCGCGGGCCCACTCCTGCATTTGAGGAACGAGTTGACTGTTGCACCACATACCGGCCAGATTGTAGAAAGCGGCACGCCCGGCGCCGCCGAACCCGCCCGCCATTTCACCTGGCACAGCGAGGACGACACCGCCGCCTTCGCCCGCCGCCTCGCCGCGCAGCCCCAGTTGGCCAACGCGTTTGTCACGCTGCACGGCGACCTGGGCGCCGGCAAGACCACCTTGGTGCGCCATCTGCTGCGTGCCCTGGGCGTGGAGGGCCGCATCAAGAGCCCCACCTACGCCGTGGTGGAGCCGCACGAGGCGCCGGGCCTTGCGCCGCATGCGACCACGGTCTGGCACTTCGACTTCTACCGCTTCGACGACCCGCGCGAGTGGGAAGACGCCGGATTCAGGGACATTTTTGCCAACCCCGGCCTCAAGGTGGCAGAATGGCCGGAAAAGGCTGCAGCGCTGACGCCGCCTGCAGACCTTGCTATACACATTGAAGCAATTGACGATACCGAAAGGACCGTCACGGTGCACGCCCATACGGCCTACGGCCTCCACCTGCTGCAAGGACTCTGAACGAATGACTCTGCCCCCCCGCCCGGCACCGCGCCAGCCATCCCGCCGCACGCTGCTGCAGGCGGGCAGCCTGGTCCTTTTGCTGGGCACGCAGCAGATCGCCCGTGGTGCCACCATCCTCGCAGTGCGGGTGTGGCCCGCCCCTGAATACTCCCGCGTGACCATCGAATCCGACGGCGCGCTGGTGGCCAAGCAGTTCTTCGTGACCACGCCGCCACGCCTGGCCGTGGACATCGAAGGCATCGACCTGAGCCCCGAACTGCGCGAGCTGGTGGCCAAGGTCAAGCCGGACGACCCGAACATCGCCGGCATCCGCGTGGGCCAGAACGCGCCCGGTGTGGTGCGCCTGGTGGTGGACCTGAAGCAGGCCGCCATGCCCCAGGTGTTCACCCTGCCGCCCGTGGCCGCCTACCAGCACCGCCTGGTGTTCGACCTGTACCCGGCCGCCCCGGTGGACCCGCTCGAAGCCCTGATCGCCGAGCGCCTGCGCGAGGTGCCCGCCGCCGGCAAAACGCTGCCTGCGCCCCCCACCGTCACCGCACGCACCGGCCCCCAGCCGCCCGCCGAGACCGACCCCCTGGGCGACCTGATCGCCCAGCGCACCCAGCGCCCCGGTCCGCCCGGAGCGCCACCACCACCTGTGGTGGCCGCAGCGCCGCCTCCGGCCGAGCCTGCGCGCCCCGCGCCCGCCACGCCCAATCGGGCCACTTCGACACAGACCGACCGCATCATCATCGTGGCGCTGGACCCCGGCCACGGCGGAGAAGACCCCGGCGCCATCGGCCCGGCCGGCACGCGCGAGAAGGACGTGGTCCTGCGCGTGGCCCACCTGCTGCGCGACCGCATCAACGCCACCACCGTGGGCGGCAACCCGATGCGCGCGTTTCTCACGCGCGACGGCGACTTCTTCGTGCCGCTGGGCGTGCGCGTGCAAAAGGCCCGGCGCGTGCAGGCCGACCTGTTCGTCTCCATCCATGCCGACGCCTTCACCACCCCGGCCGCACGCGGTGCCAGCGTGTTCGCACTCAGCCAGGGCGGCGCCTCCAGCACCGCCGCGCGCTGGCTGGCCAACAAGGAAAACCAGGCCGACCTGGTGGGCGGCATCAACGTGCAGTCCAAGGACCAGCATGTGCAGCGCGCGCTTCTGGACATGAGCACCACCGCGCAGATCAACGACAGCCTCAAACTCGGCAGCGTGCTGCTGGGCGAGATCGGCGGCATGGCCAAGCTGCACAAGCCGCGCGTGGAGCAGGCGGGCTTTGCCGTGCTCAAGGCGCCCGACATCCCCAGCGTGCTGGTGGAGACCGCCTTCATCAGCAACCCCGAGGAAGAGCAGCGCCTGCGCAGCAGCGCCTACCAGGAGCAGCTGGCCGATGCGCTGATGCGCGGCATCACCCGCTACTTCGCCAAGAACCCGCCATTGGCGCGCAGCCGCTCGGTGTAGGACGGCCACGGCAGGCCGCACAGCGCGGGGCGCGTTGCTTTGCTTTGCTTTGCTTTGCTTCGCTGTGCCTTGGCTTGCCTTGCGCGGACCGCCAAGTACAGGCAAAGTAGCCTGCATCATCCACACCGCGCGTGCAGCCCCCGCCCCCTCCGAGCAGGCCGTGCGCCGCGGACGCAAGGAGAACTGCCATGGCACTGCCCCACGCCCAATCCGGCCAGATCGTCAGTGTTCGCCCCCTGGGCGACCGCCTGCCCGAAGCCATCACCACCGCCATTCTCAAAGCCGGCCAGCTCGAGGTCATGCGCGTGGTGCTGCCCGTGGGCAAGTCCATGAAAGAACACCAGACTCCGGGCGAAGCCACGGTGCAGTGCATCGAAGGGGTGGTGGAGTTCATGAACGAAGGCGCCGTGCAGCAGTTGCACGCCGGCGACTTCGTGCACCTGGCGCCGCGCATGCTGCATGCGCTCAAGGCGGTGCAACCGGCCTCGCTGCTGGTCACCCTGTGCCTGCTGCCGGGCGAGCGCTGACAAGCATCTTGCACCGGCCCGCCGGTTCCGTCACACCGGGGGCTGCTGGTCAATTCAAGCTACAGGCGGAACACGCTCACCACCTCGGCCAGCCGCGCCGCCTGGTGCTTGAGGCTGTCGGCCGCCGCGGCGCTTTGCTCTACCAGCGCGGCGTTTTGCTGCGTGACCTGATCGAGCTGCGTCACCGCTTCGCCCACCTGGCTGATGCCGATGGTCTGCTCGCCCGTGGCGCTCGATATCTCGCCGATCAGATCGCTCACGCGTTTGACCTGGGTGACGATGTCTTCCATGCTCTGGCCCGCGTTGCTCACCAGCTGCGTTCCGTCATCGACCCTGGACACGCTGGCGTTGATCAGGGCCTTGATCTCCTTGGCAGCCTCGGCGCTGCGCCCGGCCAGGCTGCGCACCTCGCTGGCCACCACGGCAAAGCCACGGCCCTGCTCGCCCGCGCGGGCGGCCTCCACGGCGGCATTGAGCGCGAGGATGTTGGTCTGGAACGCAATGCCGTCGATCACCGCGATGATGTCGGTGATCTTGCGCGACGCGGCCGAAATGTCCTGCATGGTGGCCACCACCTGGCCCACCACTTCGCCGCCCTTGACGGCCGCAGCCGACGCGGTGCCCGCCAGCACCGCGGCGCGCTGCGCGGTGTCGGAGTTGTTCTTCACCGTGCTCGTGATCTCTTCCATAGACGCCGCGGTCTCCTCCAGGTTGGCCGCCTGCTCTTCGGTGCGCTGGCTCAGGTCCGCGTTGCCGGCCGCGATCTCGCTGGAGCCAATGGCAATGCTGTCGCTGCTGTGGCGCACGTCGCCCACGATGCGCACAAGCGACGCCTGCATGGTTTGCATCGCCTGCATCATCCGCGCCACTTCGCCCCGGCCCTGCGCATAAATGGGCTGCGACAGATCGCCCGCGCCGATGCGCTGGGCCACCGTGGCCACCTCGTTCAATGACCGGCGGATGCGCTGCACCACCACCACCGACAGCACCACCAGCAGCGCCAGCCCGGCCACGCCCGCCACCAGCACCGTGGTGCGGTATGAGCTGATCAGCGCGGCCGCTTCGCCGGCCTGCTCGGCCGAGCGCTGCACCTGGTAGGCCACCATCTTGTCGGCCACGGTGTTGTACTGGTTGAGCACCGGTGCAAACGTGGCCAGGGCGTAGCTCTTGGCCTGGGCCATGTCGCCCGCCTTCTTGAGGGCCAGGGACTTGTCGCGCGCTTCCAGATAGCTCGTGCGCACGGCGGCCAGTTCCTCCTGGATGCGCAGGCCTTCGGGACTTTTCTCCAGCTCGGTGTAGCGCTTTTGCACCGTGCTGGTGTCTGCCGTGGTGGCGGCCACCATGTCCTTGAAGTAGTTCTGCAGGTCGTCACCGTCGCTCTGCGCAATGGAGAACACGCGCGTGGAGTTGACCGCGATGTTGCTGCGCCAGCGCAGCGCCAGCTGCAGCCGTTCGACCTGCTCGGTCGCCAGTTGGTCGACGGTGCGGCCCAGGTGCTGCACCCGCACCAGGCTCAGCGCCAGGATGATCACCAGCGCCAGCACCGCCACCCCGACGATGAGGCTGATCTGCTGCGCGACGGTGAGCTGAGGGCCTTGGCCCGCGGAGTTGGTGTGCTGGCCCATCGTGGTATCCCCTGGTTGGCCGCGTTGTGTTCGCGGCTTGTGTTCATGATCGATCAATGATCTGTCTGCGCCGCAGGATTGGCAACGGGGACGACCGCCTCGTAAACCCTAAGAAATGCGGCCAATACACGAGCGCAAAGACGCGACAGTCCAGCACCCGCACCGCCTGGCCGGGCGCCATTCGGCGGCGATGTGCGGGCCGCTTCGGATCACGCCCTGCCGTCAGCCACGGCGCGGCATGTCCTACAGGCACCTCCCCCGCTTGCCTACGCCGGCGACGCGGTGCCGGGTGGATATTTCAGTCACAGGTCGAGTTGAGCAGCACCCGCTGAACAACTGCAAGGCCTGAATCCACACCACAAAGGACTCTTGCCATGAAAATCCGTCACATCCTCCTTGCGACCACCTGCACCGCGGCCCTTGCCCTGGGTGGTTGTGCCTCCAACCCCACCGATGCCCAAGTGGGTACCGGCGTCGGTGCCGTCGTAGGCGGCGTCGCAGGCAATGCCATCTTCGGCGGCCCTGTGGGAACCATTGGCGGTGCCGCAGCCGGCGCGCTGGTGGGCCACGAAATCGGTGAAGACCGCGACCAACGCCGTGGATATCGCCGTTAATTTGCATCACACCCACCATTGCCGCCCGCCTGGGCGACCGATGGCGGCGTAAAAAAACTCCTGGCGCTCGTACACCGAGCGTCAGGAGTTTTGCTTTGGGGGTGGCGTTGAAGGTGCTTCAGGCCGTCTTGGCCGCCCGCCCGGCGCGCCAGGCACCGAAGATCGCGATCAGCCCGGGGATGAAGATCATGGCCCAGATGATCTTGTCCAGGTTTTCCTTCACCCAGGCAAAGTTGCCGAAGAAGTAGCCCGCGGTGCAGATGCCCAGCACCCACAGCAGCGCGCCGCCCACATTGAAAGCCGTGAACTTGGCACGGTTCATCTCGGCCACACCCGCCACGAAGGGTGCGAAGGTGCGGATGAACGGCATGAAGCGCGCCAGGATGATCGTGATGCCGCCGTAGCGCTCGTAAAAATCATGCGCCTGGTTGAACGCACGGCGGTTGAACCAGCGCGAGTCTTCCCACTGGAAGACCTTGGGCCCGAAGTACCGACCGATCGAGTAGTTGCACTGGTCGCCCAGGATGGCTGCGGCGATCAGCACCACGCAGGCGATGGGCAGGCTCATGAGCCCCGCGCCGCACAGCGCCCCGACGATGAACAGCAGCGAGTCGCCCGGCAAGAACGGCATGACCACCACGCCGGTTTCCACGAACACGATGAGAAACAGCAGCGCGTACACCCACGGGCCGTACGCTTGCACGAACGCTTCGAGGTACTTGTCCACATGCAGGATGAAATCGATGAGAAAGGTGACAAGTTCCATGGGGCTGGTGTTGAAAAAAGCAGCCGGCATTATCCCCAGCCCGCCGGGGTGACCCGCAAAGCCCCTGCGCGAGCCCGGCCCTAAAATCCACCGGGTGAACGACACCACCGCCCCCCTCGCCACAGCCCTGCTGGCCAGCGCCCCCATCCCCCCACGCCGCCCCATCCGCGACCTGCCCGACGAGCTGATCAGCCAGATCGCGGCTGGCGAAGTGGTGGAGCGCCCCGCTTCCGTGGTGCGCGAGCTGGTGGACAACGCGCTCGATGCCGGCGCCACGCAGATCACCGTGCGGCTGTCCGCCGGCGGCGTGCGCCTGATCACCGTGGAAGACGACGGCGGCGGCATTCCGCACGAGGAGCTGCCTGTGGCGCTGCGCCGCCACGCCACCAGCAAGATCACCAACCTGAACGACCTGGAAACTGTGGCCACGATGGGCTTTCGGGGCGAGGCGCTGGCGGCCATCGCTTCGGTGTCCGAGATGTCCCTGCTCTCGCGACCTGCGGCGCAAGGCAACGCCTTTTTGCTGGACGCACGCAGCGGCGAACTGCGCCCTGCCGCCCGCAGCACGGGCACCACGGTGGAGGTCAAGGAGCTTTTCTTTTCGACCCCGGCGCGCCGCAAATTTCTCAAGACCGACGCCACCGAGCTTGCGCACTGCATCGAGTCCGTGCGCCGCCACGCGCTGGCCCGGCCCGATGTGGGATTTGCCATCTGGCACGAAGGCAAGTTGGTGGAGCAGTGGCGCGCGACCTTCGTGCCGGGCCAGGCCAGCGCCAGCGGCCTGCAGGACGCGCTGGCGCGGCGCCTGTCGGACGTGCTGGGCGAAGACTTCGTCGCGCAGTCGGTCGCCGTGCAGCACCGCGTGGGCCCGGTGGTCGTGACCGGCCGCGCCGGCCTGCCCGACGCCGCACGCTCGCGCGCCGACCACCAGTACTGCTACGTCAATGGCCGCTTCGTGCGCGACAAGGTGCTGACCCACGCCGCGCGCAGCGCGTACGAAGACGTGCTGCACGGCCACAAGCAGCCGGTGTATGCGCTGTATGTAGAGATCGACCCGGCGCGCGTGGATGTGAACGTGCACCCCACCAAGATCGAGGTGCGCTTTCGCGACAGCCGCGAGGTGCACCAGGCGGTGCGCCACGCGGTGGAAAACGCGCTGGCCGCACCACGCGCCGCAGCGCTGGCCGCGGCAGCCGCCGCAGCCTCTGCCGAGGGCGATGCGAGCCCTGCGGACGACAGCACTGCCGTTGTGACGTCAAAACAGGCGCTACCGCGCACCTGGCAAGCGCAATCCGCTATCAGATTTGAAGAACGTGGCCACCAGGTGGCCGACCTGCAGGCGCTGTGGGGCCCGCGCAAGGACCCTGCTGCGGCCAGCGCGCCAGGCGGCCAGGCCCTGTGGCAAGGCACGCAGGGGCCGCTGGGGCAGCCAGGACAGGACAGGCCCGCTGGCGAATCGGCCGAGGCACCGCCCTGGAGCTCTCCAGGTACCGCGTTCCCGCCGCCAGCCGCTGCACCACTCAGCGCCAATGCCACGGCAGGCAGCGCACCCACCGGCACCGGCCGAGACACCCCAGAGACCACCTGGCCCCTGGGCCGCGCCGTGGCACAGTTGCACGGCGTGTACATCCTGGCCGAGAACGCGCAGGGCATGATCATCGTGGACATGCACGCCGCGCACGAACGCATCGTGTACGAACGCCTCAAGTCCCAGGTGGACAGCGGCGCACGCATTGCCAGCCAGCCACTGCTGATCCCCGCCACCTTCGCCGCCACGGCCGAGGAAGTCGCCACCGCCGAAGAATCCACCGAGGTGCTGGCCCTGCTGGGCCTGGAGGTGGTGCCGTTCTCGCCCAAGACCCTGGCCGTGCGGGCCGTGCCCACCACGCTGGCCACCGCGTCGGGCTTTGGCGACCCGGTCGAGCTGGCCCGCAGCGTGCTGGCCGAACTGGCCGCGCACGACGCCACCACGGTGGTGCAGCGCGCCCGCAACGAGATCCTGGGCACCATGGCCTGCCACGGCGCGGTGCGGGCCAACCGCCGGCTCACCATCGACGAGATGAACGCGCTGCTGCGCCAGATGGAGACCACCGACCGCAGCGACCAGTGCAACCACGGCCGGCCCACGTGGCGGCAGTTGTCGATGAAGGAACTGGACGCGCTGTTCCTGCGCGGACGGTAGGTCCCTTCCCAGAACCACACTGCTGTTCCCCGCGCCATTCGCATAGCCAGAGTCTTCCAGCCAATGCATCCGTCCCACCACCGCCAGCCCCATCCCGCCATGTCCGCAGTGCCCGCCGTACTGGCAGCGCTCTGCATGGCCCTGCCCAGCGCCCACGCAGGGCGCCCGCTCACCGTGGACGATGCGGGTGTGGATGAGGTGGGCCAGGGCCACATCGAAGCCTGGTGGGAAGGCCAGCGCGGGCAGCGCGGCACCTTCTATGCAGCGCCGGCCTTCACCCCCATCGAAGGGCTGGAGCTGGGCGCCCTGCTGGCGCGCGACATGGGGGAGCGCCACACGCTGCAGGGGTTGCAGGCCAAGTGGCTGTGGAGCCCCGCGCAGACCGATGGTTGCAATGCCGCCAGCACGGCGGGCATCACCCACCGCAGACAGCCCGGGGGCCACAGCGGGGGCAGCATGGTGGCGCTGAACCTCATCGGCACCTGCGCCGCACCGTGGGGCGTGGCCAACGCCAACCTGGGCACCCAGCGCGAACGCGGCCAGTCCTGGCGCGGCACCTGGGGCGTGTCCCTGGAGCACAGCTGGGGCGCCATCACGCCGCACGTGGAGGCCTTCGGCGTCCAGCACAGTGCGCCGGTGTTTCAGGCGGGAGCGCGGTGGGAATGGGCACCCGGTCGACAGCTGGATGCCACGGTGGGCCGCCAACAGGGTCGCACGCTGCTGAGCGTCGGGTTCGCAGTGGGCTTCTGACGGGCGCGCCGGACAGGCCCCTGGGGTCCACCTTTGGCTACCGTTAAGCCGCGGGCCGCCGTTTGGCGGCAGAATCGCCCGCCCTGCTGGAATGGAAGCGCCCGCCATGATCCCCCTCGACCCCCACTTCATTGCACAGACCACCCCCACGGGCGAGGCCATTGCGCGCGCCGTGGAAGCCGGCTGGCCCCTGGGCCCTGTGGCGCACTGCGTGCTGCTGCGGCGCGGGCTCAACCAGGTGTATGAACTGCGGTTCAAGAGCGGCCTGCACACCGTTGCGCGGCTGTGCGCCGACAGGCCGCGCGGTGAGCCCAATATCGCGTACGAGACCGCGTTGCTCACACACCTGCAGACGCAAGGCATTCCGGTAGCAGCACCACTGCCCACGGCAGGCGGCGCATTCCATGTGCCCCTGGCTCTGCCCGAGGGCCCGCGCCCGCTGCTGCTTTTCGCCTTCCTGCCTGGCGAGCCGCCGGGCGAATCGCTGGCGGACCTCGAAGCCACTGGCGAAAGCCTGGCCCGGCTTCACCGCGCAGCCGAGAGCTATGACGGGCCGCCGAGCCTGTACGCACTGGACCTGCCGATGCTGCTGGACACGTCGCTGCATCGCATGCTGACCGCGCCGACCATGGAAGCAGCGCTGGGGCAGGAATTCGCGGCACTCGCCGACGACCTGCGTGCACGCTTCGCAGCATGGCCTGCCCTCTCGCGTGTGCACTGCCACGGCGATTGCCATGGCAGCAACAACTTCATGGCCCATGGTGCCGAAAAGTCGGAGGACAAACGTGTTGCTGCGTTCTTCGATTTCGACGACGCAGGCCCCGGGCTGCTGGCGTACGAGCTGGGCGTGTATCTGTGGTCCATCCTGCCGCGCAGTGCAGACACCCCCGCCACCCCGACTGTATTGGAGCGATGGCACCGCTACCTGGCTGGCTACACCAGCGTGCGCGCCGTTCCTGGAGCCGACCTTGCAGCCATCGGCCACTGCCTGGCGCTGCGGCATTTCTGGATCATGGGCGAATACGCCGGCCGCATCCCTGTATGGGGCACGCAGGCCATGCCCACGCACTGGCTGCGCAAGCAGCCTGCGCTCATGCGGGCGTGGATGGATCTACCCATCGCTGACCCATTGGGGGCTCAATCGGCACCGCATTGACGTGTGTGGCGGCTACGCTGCGACTTGTTGAAAGGGCACCTGTTGAAGGTCTCAAGGGCCAGCGAATCTGCAACCAGCACTGGCCTGCATTGCTGGATCGCAGACCGCGTAGAACCACTGCACACGGTCTTCCATGTCACGCAGCTGAGGGTTACATCTTGGTTCATTTGCAGGTAGCGAACAAGGAACGCGCCGCTCAGGGCGGTTACTCAGTGGGAAGGGTGGCGCCAGTCCACCGATCAAATCCCACTGAGGTACCTGCATGACCGATGACTCCGCCGCTTTTCAGAACTTGATGGCCCAGGTGGGCCCCACGCTGGAGCTGGCCCGCGTTACCGCGTACGCCGACGACAATGCATGGAGCCTGGTGTTTGACGATGACGCCGGCCGCACCATCGATGCGGAATGGAATGCGTCCACTGAGAGCGTGGTGCTCACCGCCGAAGTGACAACCGTGCCAACGGCCGCCAGGGCACGCGCCTTTGAGGTGCTGCTGCAATACAACTATCTCTGGAGCGAGCACGGCGGCGTGCGCACCGCACTGGCGAACGCCTCGGGAGACGTGGTGCTACTGTTCGACCTCCCGCTGGCTGGGCTCGATCTGCCCCGGCTTTGTGAGGTGTTGACCAACCTGAACGCCATAGCAGCCAGTTGTCGCACCGTTTTGGCGACGGTGGCCGAGGCATCAGGAGGTGCCGACGGCCTGGGCAGAGGTGGCGACTTCGGCGGCACTCCTGAACAAGGCAATAGCGCCTTCTCTCCCCTGATGATCCGCGTCTGAGCTTAGGAATACGCTCATGCCCACCATTCAAAACACCGCAGGGCTGTCTGTGGCGGCCATCGCCCACCAACTCTCCGCCAGTCCGACATCCCAGCAGGAATTGCGCTCCAAAGGCACAGACCTGTACGTCAAGAAAAGCAGCGCCGGTTTCACCAAAGAACAAAGCCGCACCGACCATCGCAACAATGCACTCGCGCTCGTGAAGACGGCTGTTCAGCAGGACCTGGGACTGACGCCGTTACAAACCGGGGCGTTTCTGCAGAAGGTGGTGGGGACGCCCGTCGCACCCACGCAAATCACAGCGGGAAACTTGCGACATTTGGCCAACGCCGTGGATATCGCCACCCGTATCGGACCGCACAATGGCGAGCCGGCTTCCGAGCGCGCCGTCGCCGCCGAACTAATGGTGCGCGGCGGCTTGCCAGAGGCGACCGCCACCAACATTGTGAACAGGCTGGGCAGCCAAGCCACGCGCGACATTTTCACTGCGTTGACTCGCGGCGACATGGCTGCGCTGGGTGCCCACGTCAACGGCCTGCCCAATGATCAGCACACAGTGGATAGCCTGCTGGCGATCGAAGCCGCGTTGATTGCCAAGGCCGACACGAACGATATCTCACGACCCGCCATCACCCCGCCCTGCCACAAAATCCTCTATACCAAGCGCACGGAGGCACTGGAGACGGTGATCCAGGGCAAGCTGGGGGCCAGTGCCGATGTGCGCCTGACAGCCACCCTGGGCCGGCTTCCGCAGGGCGAGTACTGGCGCCTGATGATGGACGGTAGGCACCAGACCGACGGTAACAAGCATTTCTTCGACCGATCCAAAGGCTACATGGGCTCGATGATGGCCGGCCTCAACCACATCGTCGACCCCGTGGGCGCACCCTTGACGCCGGACTATCTCCAGCGGCTGCATACCGTGTCCACGACCAGTGTCACGAAAGAGATGCGCACGGACGACGGTATTCCGTTGGGCAGCAACATGTTCCAGCTTGCAGGGGTCGTCAAGCAGGCGCCGAACGTGTGGGGCGTTTGTTCGTCATTCACACCAGACGGCATGAATGAACTGCGAGCCATCCGGCAGGACCTTCAAGCGCATCTGCCGCATGGGTCGCCGGAGTTCTTCAGCGATGCCACCGCCAAGGCCGACAACAGCCGTGCTGACGTGCAGGCGTGGCGGGCAGGCAACCCCCACGACGCGGATCTGCCCGGGACTGTGCGCGCACTGGTGCAGTACGCCACCGACCGCGGCAACCTCGACATTGCCGCAGCCACCACCGAAGACGGCAAGCTGGGAGCCATCATTGACACCTGCCGCCGGTTGGGCAGCATTCATCCTTTTGAGGACGCCAACGGCCGCCTCATGATGTTTCTGGTACTCAACAAACTCCTGGTGGACAACGGTTTGAGCCCGACCATTCTGCAGGACCAGGGCTTGATGATCGGCAAGTCACGCGATGAGCTCATCGTTCTCATCAAGGCAGGACAGGCAAACGTCGGCACCATGCTGCACTGAGGTACCCGGACAGCAGCCCGGGTGCCTGGTTTCAGCTCTTGCTTTTAGTTGTCCCGCGCCGCCTTGGCCGCGTCAGGGAAGTCGCTGAACACGCCGTCCACCCCCAGGTTGTAGAAGAGCTTGTACTCGGCCTTGGGGTCGCCCTTGAAGTCCGATGCCAGGCGCTTGGCTTCGCTGCGGAAGGTGTACGGGTGGACCATGAGGCCCACGGCATGGGCGTTCTTCACCACGTCAGTGGGCGCCATCATCACGCGGTCGCGCTCGTCGATCACGCCGTCGCCGTTGAGGTCGTCGGGCTTGCCGTCCTTGTTGGCGTCCACCTGCTTGGAAGGAATGAGGTACGGCTTCCAGGGGCCGATGCCGTCGGCGTAGGTCTTGACTTCCTTGAGACCATCGGCGGTCAGCAGGCTGGCAAAGGTGCGCTTGTCGCCGGCCACGGCAAAGTCGTAGGGCTTGTCGTAGGGGGCGGTCAGGTCCATGCTGCCGTCGGCGTTCACGTCGTTCGCGTCCACCAGTTGCACCAGGCGGATCTGGGTCTTGGTGCGCAGGTACTTGAGGTTCGATACCTCGAACGATTGCACGATGACGGGCGACGCCTTGGTGGTGTAGCCGTACTTGGCCAGGATGGCGAGCAGGCGGTCTTCCAGCGGCAGGCCCAGGTTGACGTGGTAGGTGGGGTGCTTGGTCTCGAGGTACACGCCGACGGTGCGGCCCGCCTTGGTGCCTTCGTTCTTGGCCAGGTCCAGCACTTCTTCCAGCGTGGGGATCTGGAATTTGCCGTTGAACGACGGGTCGCGGTCGGACAGCGGCTGGATGGCGCGCAGCGTCTTGATCTCGGCCAGGGTGAAGTCGGACACGAACCAGCCCTCTTCCTGCACGCCGTCCACCATTTTCTTGGTCTTGCGGTTGGCGAACTCGGCGCGGGTGGACACATCGGTGGTGCCGGTGATGTTGGGTTCGTGGCGGGCCACGAGCACGCCGTCCTTCGTGGCCACCAGGTCGGGCTCGATGAAGTCGGCGCCCATCTCGATGGCGCGCTTGTAGCCTTCGAGCGTGTGGTCAGGCAGGTACCCAGCCGCGCCGCGGTGGCCGATGACCAGGGGGCGGTCGCCGTTCAGCGTGGGATACGGGCTGTCGTTGTCGCCACCACAAGCCGCCAGCGTGGCCAGCAAGGCCACCGCACCCAACTTCGCACCAGAAATGTGCATGCTCTTCTCCTCGTTGTGTTTAGAACCGCCGAACTGTGGGCTGACCTTGTGACAAGGCCGTGACGCCCTTCCCGCCAACCGATGACGGCGTTTTGCCGCCCACCAGACGCACCAATATGTGGCATTTCACCATCCACATTCCCCACCATTGTGCAGAGACATCCGCATGAACGTATAACTTTTGAACATAATGTCGTGTTGCAGTGCGCTCTTGCCTGCCTTTTTGCTTCAGAAAGTCTTGAGAACATGAAATACGAGTCCGCAGACAGCTTCCTTTCTCACGTGGCCCACCGCAATCCGGGTCAGCCCGAATTTCTGCAGGCTGTCACGGAGGTCATGGAGAGCCTGTGGCCGTTCATCGCCCAGCACCCCCGCTATGCCGAGCACGGCCTGCTGGAGCGGCTGGTGGAGCCCGAGCGCACCGTCATGTTCCGCGTGTCGTGGGTGGACGACCATGGCAAGGTGCAGGTCAACCGCGGCTACCGCATCCAGCACAGCATGGCCATCGGGCCGTACAAGGGCGGCATGCGCTTTCACCCGTCGGTGAACCTGTCGGTGCTCAAGTTCCTGGCGTTCGAGCAGACCTTCAAGAACGCGCTGACCACGCTGCCCATGGGCGGCGGCAAGGGCGGCTCGGACTTCGACCCCAAGGGCAAGAGTGCCGGTGAAGTGATGCGCTTTTGCCAGGCGTTTGTGACGGAACTGTTCCGCCACGTGGGTGCCGACACCGACGTGCCGGCCGGCGACATCGGCGTGGGCGGCCGCGAGGTGGGCTTCATGGCCGGCATGATGAAAAAGCTCTCCAACCGAGCGGACTGCGTGTTCACCGGCAAGGGCCTGTCGTTCGGCGGCTCGCTGATCCGCCCCGAAGCCACCGGCTACGGCACGGTGTACTTCGCGCAGGAGATGCTCAAGCAGCAGGGCCGCGCGTTCGACGGCTTGCGCGTGTCGGTATCGGGCTCGGGCAACGTGGCGCAGTACGCGGTGGAAAAGGCCCTGGAGCTGGGCGCCAAGGTGATCACCGTGTCCGACTCCAGCGGCACGGTCATCGACGAAGAAGGCTTTACCACCGAGAAGCTCGCCATCCTGATGGATGTGAAGAACCACCACTACGGCCGCGTGAGCGACTATGCAAAACGCACCGGCGTGAAGTTCGAAGCCGGCGTGCGCCCCTGGCACGTCCCGGTGGATGTGGCCCTGCCCTGTGCCACCCAGAACGAGCTGGACGCCAAGGACGCGGCCACCCTCATCCAGAACGGCGTCGTTTGCGTGGCCGAAGGCGCCAACATGCCCTCCACCATCGACGCCGCCAAGGCCTTCGAGGCGGCGGGCGTGCTGTACGCCCCCGGCAAGGCGAGCAATGCCGGCGGCGTGGCCACATCGGGCCTGGAGATGAGCCAGAACGCAGCCCGCCTGTCCTGGCCGCGCGAAGAGGTCGATGCGCGCCTGCTGCAGATCATGCAGGGCATCCACGCCGCCTGCCTGCGCTACGGCCAACACGCCGACGGCCGCGTGAGCTATGTGGACGGCGCCAACATCGCCGGGTTCGTGAAGGTGGCGGACGCGATGCTGGCGCAGGGCGTGGTGTAACCACAAGCCGGCCCCAGCCTGGGGCACAAAGCGGTGAAAAGAAGGGGAGTTGCAGGGCATTTGGCGGTCTCTCCTGGGAGATAGGCACAAACCCTGCTTGCCGTGTCAGAACTTTCCGACACGATGGCACTCAGTCCTTCTCATGAAACGCACCCCCCTCCTGATCTCCCTGGCGCTGGCCATTGCCGTCTCGGCGGGCTGCGCCACCCTCGATGCCAAGCAGCGCGAGTGGATTTTCCAGCCCAGTGACCGCAGCTGGGGTGGCTCGCAGTCCACCGACGACATGGCGGATGTCTGGATCGACTTCCGCTCAAACGACAGTGGCAAGGCCGAACGGCTGCACGGCCTGTGGCTGCCCAACGACCGGGCGGATGCTCCAGTGCTGCTGTATCTGCACGGCGCACGCTGGAACGTGGCGGGGTCGTCCGGCCGCATCCGGCGCATGCAGGAGCTGGGCTTTTCGGTACTGGCCATCGACTACCGCGGGTTTGGCCGCAGCAGCGCGGGCCTGCCGTCCGAAGCCACCGCGGCAGAGGACGCACGGGCGGCCTGGGACTGGCTGGCCCAGCACCAGCCGGGCAAGCCCCGCTACATCTTCGGCCACTCGCTGGGCGGCGCCATCGCCATCGACCTGGCGCGCCAGGTCGACGATGAGCAAGGCACCATCGTCGAAGGCACTTTCACCAGCATTCCGGAGGTGGTCAGCACCTTCAAATGGGGCTGGCTGCCGGTGTCGGCCTTGATCACGCAGCGTTTCGAATCCGTGCGCAAGGTGTCCGAGATCGGATCGCCCTTGCTGGTGGTGCACGGCAGCGACGACAGCCTGATCCTGCCCAGCCTGGGCCGCAAGCTGTACGAGGCCGCCCACGAGCCCAAGCAGTTCGTGCTGGTGGAGGGTGGCTCGCACCACAACACCAATTCGGTGGGGCAGAGCCTGTACCGCGAGGCGATGGTGTCGCTGTTCAAGCTGAAGTAAAGGGGTGCTGAGGACCGGCAGCTTTCATCCGCGCTTCTCACCGAGCCCCGCAATGCACTCTGGCCGAGCGCGTCGAATCATTCTTGGGTCGAGCTCTCATTGTCTGCACCCTGCATCATCCACCATGCGGGAGGTGCCGTCAGCACAATCAACACCCCGAAGCCCGCTACGGTTTCCCACAGCTGGTCATAGTACGCAGCCGTCGGCACTCCATCTGCGATGAGAACCGTGTGTCCAATCGTCCAGCCGTAAGCCATTGACTCCCACTGCCACCATATATATACGCCTGCAAGTGCGGCATAACACATAAGCACGGTCAACCAGAACGGCCACCTTCGGCCGCGCCTGACAGCATATAAATCGGCAACACCAGCGCAAGCCAAAAGGGGATGGACAAACTCAGTGCCATCACAAGCAGCGGAACCCCAGCCATCCCTGCCCCTGCAAGAGCCAACGACAAAACAACCGCTGCCCCCAGAAGACAAAAATAAATCAGTGATTTTTTCACAATAACCGTTGCGAAAAGCCTACCACTGATCTGAGCTCCGATGCTTGAATACCATTATCTTCACTTTTTTCGATGCTTGACGAGAGTTCATGATCGTTTATATTTGAGGTAATCTTTCAAACCGGAAACAGGGATTTTCCGTCGCAAATGAACGTTGTGGCTTGCGACTACAAGCAATCAATTTTCAATGCCGAATTTGAAGTTGAATCTCGACTAGCATGCCAAACCAACGGTTGTAACGGTAAGGTCTGCGCCAAAGCTCGATCTGGTACCCTCAGACAGATATGTCTGCCCCTTCTGCCACCGCCGTGCCCACGGCTTCCAACGCCACGGTTGCGCCCGGCCTGGCCATCCTGGTGCTGGCCCTGCTGCTCAGCATCCAGCCCGTCACCACCGACCTGTACCTGCCCGCCCTGCCCGCGCTCACCCGCAGCCTGGGCGCGCCGATGGCGTCGGCCCAGCTCACGCTCAGCGGTCTGCTGCTGGCGTTCGGTTGTTCACAGATGGTGTGGGGCCCGTTGTCGGACCGCTTCGGCCGGCGCCCCATCCTGCTGGCGGGCCTGGCGATCTATACGGTGGCATCGCTGGGCAGCGCGTTGGCGCCCAGCATGGCGCTGCTGATCCTGTGGCGCATTGCCCAAGGCGCTGCGATGGGTGCGGTGGTGATGTGCGCCCGCGCCATCGTGCGCGACCTGTACACGCCGCTCGATGGAGCGCGCGCCATGTCCAAGGCGCTCACGGGGCTGGGCATCGTGGCCTGCATCTGCGCGCCCATGGGCGGGCTGCTCAGCGAATGGCTGGGCTGGCGCGCCGCGCTGATGGCGCTCACGGTGTATGCGGTCGTCACGCTGGCCCTGGTGGCGCTGCGCATGCCCGAGACACTGGCGCGGCGCAACCCCCAGGCCCTGCAGCCGCGTGTGCTGCTGGGCACCTGGCTGCAGGTGCTGCGCCACCCCACATTCTGGGCGTTCTCGCTGCAGACCACGGCCACCTACGCCGGCTTGTTCACCTTTCTGGCGGCGTCGTCGTTCGTGTACATCGACGTGCTGGGCCTCAGCCGCACGCAGTACGGCTGGACCATGGCGTCGGCCTGTCTGGCCTACTTCGGGGGCACCTTCCTATGCCGCAGCCTGCTGGCCCGATGCGGTCTGCAGCGCACGGTGGCCATCGCGGGGGCGCTGAGCATCAGCGGCGGCACGCTGATGGCGCTGGTGGCCCACCTGGGCTGGCACCAGCCCTGGGCGCTGACGCTGCCCTTCTACCTCTTCATGCTGGGCCACGGCATCCATCAGCCCTGCGGGCAAAGCGGCGCCGTGGGCCCGTTTCCGCAGGCGGCGGGGGTGGCGTCGGCCCTCAACGGCTTCATGATGATGCTGGCCGCGTTTGCCATTGGCGGCTGGCTGGGTGCGCGCCTGGACGGCACGGTGTGGCCCCTGGTCAACGGCAT
Organism: Acidovorax sp. NPDC077693; assembly: GCF_044542805.1. Lineage (NCBI taxonomy): Bacteria > Pseudomonadati > Pseudomonadota > Betaproteobacteria > Burkholderiales > Comamonadaceae > Acidovorax > Acidovorax sp. NPDC077693. The sequence continues at coordinate 131,923 of NZ_JBITVD010000018.1, forward strand.
CTGGTTCTGGTCCACCGTGCTGGCCGTGATCTCCTGGACGCTGGTGCAAAAATTTGGAGCCCGCGCGTGACCAGGCCCCCGCAGCAGACCCACCACCTGCCCGCCATTGCTCTGGCGGGCCCCACCGCATCCGGCAAGACCGCGGGCGCCCTGGCGCTGGCCGCCGTGCTGGGCCAGCAAGGCGTGCCGGTGGAGATCATCAGCGTGGACTCGGCCCTGGTGTACCGGGGCATGGACATCGGCACCGCCAAGCCCACGCCCGAAGAGCGCGCGGCCGTGCCCCACCACCTCATCGACATCCGCGACCCGCTGCAGGCCTACAGCGCGGCCGAATTCGTGCAGGACGCCACGCGGCTCATGGCCGATATCCGCACGCGCGGCGCACTGCCGCTGCTGGTGGGCGGCACCATGCTGTACTTCAAAGCGCTGTTCGATGGCATCGACGACATGCCCGCCGCCGACCCCGCCGTGCGCGCGCGGATCGAAGCCCAAGCCGCCGAGCTGGGCTGGCCCGCGCTGCATGCAGAACTGGCGGTGATAGACCCCGTCACGGCCGCACGCCTGGCGCCTGGAGACAGCCAGCGCATTCAGCGAGCGCTGGAGGTATGGCACGTGTCCGGCCAGCCACTGTCGAGCTTTCACACTACAAAAAAAGGAGCTGGCAGCGCCCTGCCAGCGGGCGGCAGCGCCCTTTTTTCCTTGGAACCCGATGACCGGGCCTGGCTGCACGGCCGCATCGCCCAGCGCTTTGACGCCATGCTCACTGGCGGCCTTGTCGAAGAAGTGCAGGCCCTGCGCGCGCGCGGCGACCTGCACCCGGACCTGCCCTCGATGCGCTGCGTGGGCTACCGCCAGGTGTGGGATGAGCTCGACTTTCAGGCCGCCCGCACACCGGGCGCCCCGGGCACGCCACCCAACCTCGCCCACCTGCGCGAGCGCGGCATCGCCGCCACGCGCCAGCTTGCCAAGCGCCAGATCACCTGGTTGCGCAGCATGCCGCATCGCCAGGCCATTGCCTGCGATACGCCGGACGCGGTGTCTACCCTGGTGCAGGCGGTGCTGCAGCGGCTGGACCTGCGCGCACCATGACGCAGCCCGCAGCAGCACACGCGGCACAGGGCACGGGCTCGCCATCGGCCAGCCCCACTCCTGCCGGGCTGCGCGTAAAACAGCTGGGCAAGCACTACGGCGATGCCGCGGTGTTCGCCCAGGTGAGCTTCACCGTCGCGCCGGGCGAGTTCGTGGCCATCGTGGGCGACTCGGGCGTGGGCAAGTCCACGCTGCTCAACTGCCTGGCGGGCCTGGACACCTGGGACACCGGCCGCATCACCCATGGCAGCACGGACCTGGGGCCGCTCGACGACACGCAGCGCGCGCTGTGGCGGCGCGCGAACGTGGGCTTCGTCTTTCAGGCCTTCCACGTGTTGCCGCACCTGGACGTGGCGCAGAACGTGGCCCTGCCGCTGATGCTGCTGGGCCGGTCTGACCCTGCGCGCATCGGACGCATGCTGGATGCCGTGGGCCTGGCCGACCTGGGCGGCCGACTGCCGCAGCAGCTCAGCGGCGGGCAGCTGCAGCGCGTGGCCATCGCCCGTGCGCTGGTCCACCGCCCTGCCCTGCTGCTGGCCGACGAGCCCACCGGCAACCTCGACCCCACCACCGCAGCGCGCGTGATGGACCTGCTGCTGGCGCAGACGCGCGAGCACGGTGCATCGCTGGTGCTGGTGACGCATTCGGATGCCGCGGCAGCGCGTGCGGACCGGGTGCTGCACCTGACATCGCGCGGAATCGCGGCGCGCTAGCCGCAGCCATGCTCGCCCTGCTTCGCACCTTCTCCTGGCAGGAACTGCGCCACCACCCCTGGCGCAGCGCCGCGGCCGTGGCGGCGGTGATGCTGGGCGTGGCGCTGGGGTTTGCGGTGCATGTGATCAACGCGTCGGCGCTGGACGAGTTTGCGCAGGCCGTGCGCTCCGTCAACGGCCAGCCCGACCTGGAACTGCGCGCTGCGCAAGGCGCGCTGCCCGAATCGCTCTACGCCACCGTGGCCGCGCACCCCCAGGTGGCGCTGGCCAGTCCGTGGCTGGAGCTGACGGCCCAGGCCAGCACTGCGGCCGCCGCCGACGCCGAGGCCGCGCCGCCTGGTGCGCGTGTGGCCTTGCGCGTGGTGGGCGTGGACGCGCTCGTCGTGCCCGCCATGGCACCTTCGCTCATGCCCCGCGCCTTCGACGCCGCCGAGCGCCTGGCCATGCTGGCGCCGGGGCAGGTGTTCCTCAACGCCTCGGCGCTGCAGGCGCTGCGGCTGACCGGCGACGGCACCGGCCCGTTGGCCGAGCTGCGCCTGCAGTCCGGCCTGCAGGCCCACGCCGTGCGCGTGGCCGGCACCGTGGCCGCCGGGGGCGCACCGCTGGCGGTGATGGACATCGGCGCGGCGCAGGACCTGTTCGGGCGCGGCGGGCAGCTCAGCCGCATCGACCTGCAACTGCGCCCTGGCGCCGTGCGCGCCGCTGTGGAACGCGAACTGCAGGCGCTGCCCGCCTGGCCGCGCGGCGTGCGCATGAGCGAGCCCGGCGATGCCGCGCAGCGCGTGAGCAACCTGTCGCGCGCCTACCGCGTCAACCTCACCGTATTGGCGCTGGTGGCACTGTTCACGGGCGCATTTCTGGTCTTCTCCGTGCTTGCGCTCAGCGTGGCGCAACGCGCACCGCAGTTCGCCCTGCTGGCCGTTCTGGGCGCTACACCCCGCCAGCGCCTGGCCCTGGTGCTGATGGAGTCGACAGCGCTCGGGCTGCTGGGCAGTGCGGCCGGCATTGGCCTGGGCACGGGCCTGGCGGCGCTGGCGCTGCAGGTGCTGGGTGGCGACCTGGGCGGCGGCTACTTCGCTGGCGTACAGCCCGGCTTGCAGTGGAGCGCAACCGCCGCGGCGGTCTATGGCGCCCTGGGTGTGGCCGCTGCGCTGGTGGGGGGCTGGTGGCCTGCGCGCCAGGCCCAGCGCCTGGCGCCCGCGCAAACGCTCAAGGGCCTGGGCACCCACGGCGGGCGCCAGCGCGGTGGTGCCATCGGTATCGTCTTGATAGCTGCCAGCGCTTTGCTGGCAAGCGCTCCACCGGTTTTTGGCATTCCACTGGCCGCCTACGTCGCCGTGGGCATGCTGCTGGTGGGCGGCATTGCGCTGCTGCCCTGGGCCGTGCAAGCGCTGCTGCAAGCGGCGCAGCCGCTGGCGGCGCGGCATGGCACTGCATCGTCGCCGCTGCCCCTACTGGCCGTGGAACGCGCACGCCGCATGCACGGAACGGCCGCCGTCGCCGTGGGCGGTGTGGTCGCATCGCTCAGCCTGGCCGTGGCACTGACGGTGATGGTGGCGAGCTTTCGCGGCTCGGTCGTCCAGTGGCTGGACGCCGTGCTGCCCGCACCGTTGTATGTGCGCCTGGCAGGCAACGCGGCCGCAGACGATGCCGCGGCCTTCCCCGCCGGTTTTGCCGACCGCGTGGCGCAACTGCCCGGCGTGGAGCGTGTGCAAACCCTGCGCACCAGCAGCCTGCTGCTCGACCCGGCCCGCCCCGCCGTGGCGCTGATCGCCAGGCCCCTGGCGGCCGACCCCGCGCAGGCCCTGCCCCTGGTCGGCAACCCCGTGCCCGTGCCACCCGGCCGCGTGGGCGTGTACGTGAGCGAGGCGGTGGGCGAGCTGTACGGCGTGCGCCCCGGCGCCGACTGGCCTGCGCTGTCCGATTCTTTCGGGCTGCTGGCGCCCTCAGGGCAAGCGCAGGCAGCTACGTTTTTTGTAGCAGGCGTGTGGCGCGACTATGTGCGGCAGTTCGGTGCCGTGGCGATGGACAGCGCGGACTTCGTCCGGCTCACGGGTGACGCCCGCACCAGCGACCTGGCGCTGTGGCCCCGCGCGGGCGCTGACGAGGCCGCGCTGCGCGATGCCGTCGCCGCACTGGTCCACTCTGCCACGCCCGGGGCCGAGGCAGGCGGCACGGCGGCAGGGGCAGGCCCGCTCGAATTCACATCCGCCGCCAGCATCCGCGCGCGGTCTCTCGGCATCTTCGACCGCAGCTTCGCGGTCACCTACTGGCTGCAGGCCGTGGCCATCGGCATCGGATTGTTCGGCGTGGCCGCCAGCTTCAGCGCCCAGGTGCTGGCCCGCCGCAAGGAGTTCGGCCTGCTGGCCCACCTGGGCCTTACCCGCAGGCAGATCCTCACGGTGGTGGCGGGCGAAGGCGCGGCATGGACGGCGGTCGGCGCAGCAGCGGGCACCGGGCTGGGTCTCGCGGTGTCGGTGGTGCTGGTGCATGTGGTCAACCCGCAGAGCTTTCACTGGACCATGGAGCTGCAGGTGCCGGTGGCTCGGCTGCTGGCACTGGCCGCCGCGGTGGTGGCGGCAGGCACGGTCACGGCATGGCTGGCTGGGCGCGCTGCCGCGGGGCGGGATGCGGTGATGGCGGTGAAGGAAGATTGGTAGCCGCCAATCCAAACAACACCGCCTGTACCAAGTCCGGCCAGGTCCGGCCAAGTCGCTGGTCAGGTCGCCTCACGCAGACTCGTTAAGTCAAAGCACGCCATTGCTTTTGCGGCCTCTATAACAACGCCAAAGCCCGAAAAAAAGCCCACTCCCACACCTACCAAATGCCTGGGTAAGAGTTGTGTGAAGACGCAAGCAAGCGCGCTTCGCGACCGGTTTTGCGACCCCTCCCCACCTATCATGCGCGGCGATTTTCGCGGCCCTTTTGGGGCCCGCAACTACAACAATCCGAGGGAAGAAAAAATGGGCCAGCAGCCATGACCCGCCGCGTCAAGATCCAAACCCCGCTGGGCGAACAACTGCAGTTTCGCAAACTCGACGGCACAGAGGCGCTGAGCGAGCTGTACTC